>JAGCTZ010000140.1 GCA_017963165.1 Treponema sp. | reverse complement strand
TAAATACGTTTTACCTTTTTGGTTGTTGTCATTTCGAGTGGTTCATCAAGAAGAGTTACCTTTTTGATTCTCTGGTAGGTCAAAAGGTTTTTGTTTACGCTATCTACAATTTCATTTACATTTGCCAGAACTTTTTCCATATCAGAAGGATTCTTTCTATCGGCACCAAGCTTGCTCAATAGTCCGTCTGCAGGATAAACAAGAGCTTCAATTTCTTCACCGGCATCCTGTCCTTCTGGAATAAAGCCCTGAACTGTAATCTGTTCAATATCATCATAAAGCTGGAAGGCATTTTCAATTTCTTCCGGATAAACGTTTTTACCACCTGCTGTTACAATCATATTCTTAGCACGACCAGAAAGCATTACGTAACCTTCTTTGTCTATCCAGCCAAGGTCACCAGTTTTAAACCATCCGTCAGAAGTAAAGGTTGCTTCAGTTTCTTCAGGCATGTTGTAATAACCCTGCATAATCATAGGACCTTTTACACAAAGTTCACCTACTCCATTTTCATCAGGATCAATTACTTTGAATTCAACATCACGAAGATTCTTACCAACACTTTCAATCTTAAATGCATAAACAGGATTGAGCGCAATGATTGGAGAAGTTTCTGTAAGACCGTAACCCTGAACAAAGTCAATTCCAAGCTGGTTATATGCTTTGAAAACACTTGGTGCTAAAGGTCCGCCACCACAAATTGCAATACGCAAGGTATAAATATTTGCTTTCTGCAAAACAGACTTAAACAAAACCTTTCCAGGATTGCAGTTTGTAAGCTTTTTAATTCCATAAGAAATGCCCATAAGGAACTTGATAATTCCAAATACAACAGGGCCTTTTTCTTTAATACCCTTCATGATTCCTGCAATGAGCTTGTTGAACAAAAGCGGAACGCCAAGAAGCATTGTGATTTTTCCTTCGCGAAGCTCTTTCATCATGCGGCTAACTGCCATTGTTTTTCCAAATACAACTTCGGCACCAACACCAATTGCTTCAAGGAAAACTGCTGTCATTGTATAGGCGTGATGAATTGGAAGCAGTGCATAGAAAACATCAGTGTGATAAATGTTCATATTTGTCTGAGCAAGGTAAACATCGCTTACAAGATTTTTATGAGTGAGCATTACACCCTTTGGAGTTCCTGTTGTACCACTTGTGAACAAAATTGCAGCAAGGTCATTTTCGCTTGGATATGTAATATCTGGTATTTGGGATGTGCTCAAATTATAAACATATTTTTCTGGGTTTGCTGGAGAAAGTGAATAAACTCCATAACTGCTCTTTTTACCTGCAAAGAAATCATATTTTTCGGCATCAACAAAAAAGAAGTTAGGCTTTGCAGTATTTAAAAGATTTTCGAGTTCTTCATTATGAAGACCATAATCCATAGGACAGATTGTTGCACCCGCATAAAAAGCAGCAAGATAAACGATTGCCCATTCCGGAGAGTTTTTACCAGAAACAGCAACACGGTCTCCATGCTTTACGCCGTTAGCAGCAAGCCAGTTTGCCAGGGTCACAATCTTTTCTT
>JAGCTZ010000015.1 GCA_017963165.1 Treponema sp. | reverse complement strand
TCAAACAGTGAACATAAGGAAGATTCAAATCTTCTATCCGCTTTGCAACTTCTTCAAATTTTTTAATCTGATTATTTGTAAATTCTACAGCTTCTTTATCCATAGAGTCTGCTGTGCAAAGATGAGTAAAAATACCCTGAACCTGAAGTTTGCTGGCATACTCGCGGATAAGTTTTTCGCAATAATCTAGGTCATCAGCATCAAGCCCGATTCTATTCATTCCAGTATCAAGAGCAAAAACAACTTTTATATTCTGACTGATTTTGGCAAGTTCCTCTGCATGATGTGCATCTACAACCGCCTGTGTTATATCATATTCAACAAGATTTTGTGCCTGAGCAATCGGAGTATAGCCTAGAACAAAAATCTGCCCGTTTATACCACTTGTTCTGATTTTGATAGCTTCATCCAGCGTAGCTACCGCAAAATCTGTAACGCCTTCTTTTTGCAAAACTTTGGCAACCTCAACATCTCCATGGCCGTAGGCATCTGCTTTAACTACAGCCATAACTTTCGTATTGTCTGGAAGCTGATTTTTATAAATCCTGTAATTTTCTAAAATTTGAGAAAGATTGATTTCTACCCAGCAGCGTTTATCAGTTATCAACATAGAAGCCTCCCGCACATTTTTACAACGCTTCAATATTTATTCCTTCACTTATAAGTCGTTCGCGAATCAAACATACAAAATTCAAAGCTTTTGGATTATCTCCATGTACGCAGATTGAGTCTGGCCGGATTTCTATTTCTTTTCCGGTAACTGATTTTACGCGTCCAGTTTTTATCATCCCAATAACACGTTCAATTACTTCATTCTCATCTGCAATTACGGCACCTGGTTTTGTGCGCGTAACAAGTGAACCATCTTCTTCGTAGGCACGATCTGCAAAAACTTCGTTAGCACATTTCAGGCCTACGCTTTTAGCACCATTCAAAAGCTCACTTCCACTCAGCCCAAGCAAAATCAAAGAATCATCAACTTCTGCAATGCCTTCAGCAATTGCTGTTGCAAGTTTGATATCTTTAGCAGCCATATTGTACATTGCACCATGTGGCTTTACATGATTCATCTTTATTCCATTTGCCGTACAAAAGGCTGAAAGAGCACCAACCTGATACTGAACCATGGCTTTGAGTTCCAGTGGAGAAACGTTCATATTACGACGTCCAAATCCAACTAAGTCTGGGAATCCGGGATGCGCACCAACTTTCACTCCATTTTCTTTTGCCAGCGCAACAGTTTTCGCCATTACAACAGGATCCGAGGCGTGAAATCCACAGGCAATATTTGCCGAACTGATATATTTAATGACTTCTTCATCCATCCCGATTTTATAATTTCCAAAGCTTTCGCCTAAATCACAATTCAAATCAATTTTCATATTGCATCCCCGAGGGAATCTATTATCTCTTTTTCTATTTCCATTCCAAAACCGTCAACACTGACAATCTGCTTTTTGAGAACACCATCAACGCTGCCCAGTTCAACCGTTTTTTTGATATAAGCCCTGGCTTCATCAAAATCCATAAAAACTTTTTCGCCGCTCAATCTTTCCAGATAAGCAATGATTGCATAGGCTCCCCAGTTTGAAACTGTCGCAATCACAAGTTCATCTACTGTTATGACGCAGGGTTTAAGAGAAAGCTTTTCTTCTATAATAGAAGCCATATTTCCCATCCCAATTTCATTTCCACCGTCGCCAACTCCTATTGTAGGAATGATTCCAAGTGCTATGCGGAAAAATAAATCTATTGCAGCAGTTTTATCTGTAATACTTACTCCCCGCATATTTGCATACTCACGCCCTGCATTTTCTCCGCAGCGTTCAATGCTTATTAAGCCGACTGGAGTATAAATTCCAAGCTGAGTCATACACCAGTCCAGGTCAGCATCAAAGGGCATATAGATAACCTGTATGCCTTCTGATTCAAAGAAACCCTTGCAGAATTCATCTGTGAGAATTACAGGTTTATAGCCCAGTTTCTGCAAAGCCTTTGCAAGAAAAAGAGTTCCCACAGGACCGTCCGTTTCGGCAAAGCCTGCTACAAAAAATCCTGTGGTCAGGAATACGATTCCGTGCTCCCAGCTCAGGATTGTCTGAGCAGCTTTTTCTGCATACCTGTCAGTTTTATAACCGCGCAGAATATCCATGCCTCTTCCGGAGTGTCGTAAAACTATGTCTTCAATCGATTCTTTTTCTTCGGTCTGCTTTTCTTTCATAGGCAATTCTAAATGATGTCGGCCTTATAGCCTGTCTCCTTTTCAAAGTCTTCGACTGCTGCCTTCTGCAATTTTCTAAGCAGATCAGTAGCCTTACCGCCGACTTTTCTGCCGTCAATCTCGCAGGCCGCAAGTCCCAGAGTTCCAGCTGAAGTGATGAAAACTTCATCTGCATCAAAGAGTTCATCCAGTGTAAAGACACGTTCCTCATAAGGTATGCCTAACTTCTGGCAGAGTGAAATATAGTGACGGCGGGTAACACCAGGAAGAATAAGCTCGTCCAATGGAGGAGTAATGTAAACTCCATTTTTGATAATGTTTACGTTTGTGTGGGCACATTCAGTAACACGGTTTCCGCGGTGGAACACTACTTCCTTTGCGCCAGCTTCAAAAGCCTTCTGACTTCCAAGAACACTAGGAAGAAGGTTCAGCGTTTTGATATTGCAGTGGAAGAAGCGGGTATCTTCTTCTGTAATCAGTTTGCAGGGTGTACGAAGGTCTGTGAGTTTTGCTTCAGTAATATTGATAAGCAGATTCGGTTCTACGTTCGGGAAGAGGTGATTACGTGGTGCTGT
>JAGCTZ010000014.1 GCA_017963165.1 Treponema sp. | reverse complement strand
TTTTTGGATACATGATCAATGGTAACCTGACTTCCTTTCATTCAAGTGACCTCAATCTAAAAAAATGATAAGCCGTACATACGCACGACAAAAAGCACTTTCTTACAAAAACTTAGCTATTTTGCTGGGTCGTTTAGTAATCTTTCTTTCTAATTGATAAAATGCAACATATATTCGATTATGTCAATAATATTTATGAAAAAATTTAAAATTATGTTATAATGAATTTATGGAGTTAAAATCATTAGTTGATCAGGCTATAAAGATGACAGAACGCTCTTATGCGCCGTATTCTCATTTTCATGTTGGTGCTGCTTTGCTTTCTAAAGACGGACGCGTTTTTACAGGCTGTAATGTCGAAAATGCTGCTTATGGCCCAAGTAACTGTGCAGAACGGACAGCTGTGTTCAAGGCTGTAAGCGAAGGCTTCCGTGAATTTGAAGCAATTGCAATAGCCGGTGGTGCCGAAGATGAAAGCGGTAAGCCTGTTATAAAGGAATTCTGCCCGCCTTGTGGAGTTTGCCGCCAGGTGCTTGCAGAGTTCTGCGACAAGGATTTTAAGATTATCCTTACAGACGGAAGTGGACAAATAAAAGAGTTTACACTTGCTGAGTTATTACCAGAGAGTTTCAGTTTATAGGGTACTTCGACAAGCTCAGCAACCACGGGGGTTCTGAGCCTGTCGAAGTACCATCAAAAGGAGTTTATTATATGATTACCATAATATTAGGAATACTTTTTATTGCTTTTACAGTTTTTGCATGCCTTCCAATGGGCCCGCTTGCCTGGGGAGATGACGTAATCTCTTTCTTAAAAGGATGCGCCCCTGTTCTTTCTGCATTAATCGGTTTTGTCTGCTTTTTTATAGGTGCAGCAGATATTAAAGACAAAAAAGAAGCCAAAAAAGAAGAAATGGAAGAAGGGGAAAATAAATAATTCCCCCTGCAATTATTTATCAGGAAGCTCGTAGGTCTTCATAAGACCTTTACCCTTAACATCACATTCTTCCATACGGCATTTAAGGCGTCTTGAAGGAGTTTCTATAAGATCCTTTACAGCCTGCGTAATTCTGATATGTCCAGGAGAGCAGGCGCTTTCCATTCGGCTTGCTACGTTTACAGTATCGCCCCAGATATCATAGATGAATTTATTTTCGCCAATTACACCTGCAATTACAGGGCCACTGTTCAAGCCAATCCTTATATTAAATTTAATTTTTGCAGTTTTGTTGTATTCTGCCAGATCCTTGTACATTCCAATTGCAAATTTAAGCATGATTTCTGCATGCTTTTCGTTAGGTGTTGGAACACCGCAGGCTGCCATATAAGCATCACCAATTGTTTTGATTTTTTCAACTCCCATATGAGCGGCGCGTTTATCAAAGCGGGAAGTAAGTGCATTCAAAGAACTTACAATGCTGTCTGCCGATTCGTTGCTCGTTGTTTTTGTAAAGCCTACGATGTCCGAGAACAGAACAGTTACATTTTCAAAACGGTCAGCAATCGTTCGTTCGCCTGCAAGTCCTTTCATTCGCTCTGCAATTGAAACAGGTAAAATACTTCTAAGCAGTCGGTCGGAATCATCCTTTGCCATCTGAAGTTCAACAGTTGCCATTTGAATTTGAGTTTCCAACATAAGCTGACGCTTTTTGTTCGTACGGATTACTATAAAGAAGGTTAGGGCAGTCATTCCTATAACAAAAACTGCAATTGCAATCCAGAAGCTATAGCGCTGATAAATAAACGGTCTTTGAATAAAGCTTACAGTTGCCGGATTTGCAGAGGTGTTTTCATCGGCATTTACAATGTTTACATAAAATTTGTATGAACCAGGCTTAAGGTTTGTATAAGAAACAGTGCGGTTAGAAGTCAACTCCGAAAAATCTGTATCAAAACCTTCGAGCATGCGTGTAAATTTATTCTGCTCACTTGCAATAAAGCTAAGGCCTGTATATTTAATATCAATGTGCTTTGTTCCTGCCGGGACAATAATTGTGTTGTGGAAATCTGTATATTCAACATCATCAACCTTTACACTTTGAATCTGAACAAGCGGCGAAATGTTTTTATTTTGAATCTTAAGCGGATCATAAAGAGCAAAACCGTCTGTCATTGTAAACCATACGCGGCCATGCTTATCTATCATGCTAAGGGCTGTTGAGTTTGCACCGCTTGATTTAAGACCATCATTTTGAGTATAGAATTTACAGTTGAGCGACTGGCGTTTTCCTTCTGCAAGGTCATAGAAATTTTCAAATGGTGCCGAAGAAATACCTCTGTTGCTTATCATCCATACAATATTACTCTGGTCTGGAATCATCTGGAAAATTGAGTCTGACTGCAGACCATCTGCCGAAGTAAAGTTATGTAATTGCATTTCTATAAAATTGTTTGAAAGGTCTGTGGTAAGCATTGTAATTCCGGTTCCTGTACAGATCCAGAAGTTTTCTTTTTTATCCTGATTGATTTTGAAAATTACGTTACCGGCAAGTCCGTCCTGAGTAGAAAGCTTTTTAATAATAGAATAGTTGTTCAGAATGTAGATACCGCCGCCATCTGTACCTACCCAAATCTGTCCAAGCTTATCTTCGTAAAGACACATAATATATTCATTATCAAAGCCGTCTGCCGCAAGAAAGTTTCTAATTGTGCCATCCGGTTTAACAAGCGAAAGTCCTGTTGTTGTTCCTATATAAAGGTCTCCGTTTTTTGCTTCAAGAGAAACACGGGTCTTATTTCCTGCAATTCCTTCGTCTGTTGTCCAGGAAATAATTCCATCTTTAGTCCATCTTACCTGAGCAGGCTTTGTGTAGCAGTTAACGAGTAAATCACCATTTTGAGCAAGTGCAATATGGCGTATACGTGTGTTCTGACAGAATTCTGTAAGCTCATTCTGAATACGTATCTGTTCATCGTTATAGCACATAAGGCCTTCGTCTGTTCCAACCCAGACATTTCCTTTTGTATCCTGGCAGATTGCATTTACACCTGTATCAAGAACAGTCATGCGGAATTTTCCGGGGCTTATTTTTCCAATACCTTCGGAATCTGTTGTAACCCAGATATTACCTTCGCGGTCTTCGAACAGCTTGTTGATTGTGCTGTTCATAATTGTTTTAGAGCCTTCGTAAGAGGTAAAGTTGCCGTCCTTATAAATTACAATTCCCTTTTGAGTACCAAACCAAATAGTTCCCGATTTATCGCCATAAACCTCGTAGGTTGGAGTATCATCAAGATAAGTATTTGTTTCGACCTTTGTAATTTTACCGTTCGAAAATTTTACAAGACCTTTTTCGCTCAATCCAATCCAGAAATCGCCGTTCGAATCCTGACCCATTCCCGAAACAATATAATCACCAAAATCGTCGAGCATTGTTACGGGATTAAAGGTGTCTTCATCAAGAGTGTAAAGTCCCTTAAAGTTTGAAGTTACAAGCCAGATTTTATCTGATGTATCTTTATAAAGCTGCGAAACAAGTACAAGATTCTGATGTTCGTTGCCGTTGATTTTTGGAGTTTTAAATTTTCCCTCCGGCGTAAGATAAACAATTCCGCTTGAAGTTCCTATCCATATATTATGATAGCGGTCTTCGGCAAAGGCACGAATAGAATTGTTAGGAAGTCCGTTTTCGGTAGTGTAGTGTTCCGTAGAAGAAGGATGCTCTTCGTTCGCAGGAATTATTTTTTGAACACCTTCATCATTCGACCCAACCCAGATGTTTCCCTGCGAGTCTAGAAAAATTGAGCGTGCAGAAATAAAAGAATAATCTTTATTGGAATATTTGTTGATGCTTTCAAATTCATAACCATCAAAGCGAACAAGACATTCATAGGTTCCAAAATACATATATCCGTCTTCAGATTGTAAAGCATCAGAAACAGAATTACCCGGAAGTCCGTCTAGACTTGTCCAGGTACGTGTAACATAATTGTCTAGTTCCGAAAACTGTGCGTGAAGGGGAGATACAATAAGTGTTACCAGAATAAAAAATGTGGCTTTAAAAATGTTTCTGTTCATAGTAAATAATTATATATCTAACCCCCGGATTTTACAAGAAAATAGGGGATTTCCCTTAGGCAGGAATTTGTCCTTTTTTAATTTTTTCTATAATATAGAAATATGATTTTTTGTGCAGGCCCAATGGCAACAATTTCTCATCCTGCATTCCGTATTCTGCTTGAACAGTTTGGCGGGTGTGATGAATATTTTACAGAAATGATAAACGCAGGAACTCTTTTAACAGGCGGGCAATTCGAAAAATTTTATCTTAATCCGGCGCCTGTCCCGGAAAAAATTGTGTGGCAGCTTACGGGGCATGACTGCGAGCATATGGTAGAAGCTGCACGAGTTTTGAGTGATTTACCTGGAATTGGAATTGACATAAACATGGGCTGTTCTGCGCCTGATATTTATAAATATGGTGCCGGCATTGCGTGGATGCTTAAGGATAGGGAAGAAACTCAGCAGATGGTAAGGGGAGTGAGGGCAGTTGTTCCAGCTGGTAAACGTCTTAGTATAAAGCTACGCCTTGGAGATGACAATTTTACAGATGACAGCTTTTTTGATTTTTGCAATATGCTTGTTGGGGAAGGGGTAGAGCTTCTTACACTTCATCCAAGAACAAAAAAAGAAAAGCTTGTACGACCACCAAGGTATGAATATTGCCAGAAGCTTGCAGAACGTTATAAAGGCCGCATGCCTGTTTATCTGAATGGAAATGTAAAAGATGCCGCGTCCTATAAAAATGCCGTTTCCCGCTGCCCGGATGTTGCCGGAGTGATGATTTCGCGGGCTGCAGTACAAAAGCCGTGGGTATTCAGGGAGCTGGATGTCGAAGGACCCAATGATGATACAATATCCATAGACATGGAAAAACTTTGTCTTGACTACATCGACCTCATTGAACAATACCAGCCGCCGGAATTCTGGAAAACCCGCCTGCAGCGCTTTTTTACCTATTTCTGCCAGAACTTTAAGTTTTCACACTACGCCCAGACCCAGTTTATAAACGCCGCCGCCAAAAGTAACGATACATTGAGGAAGGCTATAAAAGAGTTTTTTATTCAATGTCCAGATGAGAGATTGTTTGCGGGCCCTTCGACAGGCTCAGGGACCACAGAATGAGGCTCAGGGACCACAGAATGAAGCTCAGGGACCACAGAATGAAGCTCAGGGACCACAGAATGAAGAACAGGGACCACAGAATGAAGAACAGGGACCACAGAATAACGTGGTATTTTTCATTTGCAAACAATTCTTTTTTATGTTAATCTCAACGAATACAACTAAAAAACGCAGGGGAAGGCACATTCCTTGTGAACCGACCTTGCGGAAAATCACAAAACGGCCCACGCCAGAGTCGTAAGGAGATACAAATGGCAAATACTAATACTAAAGATACACACGCATGTACCTTGGACAAGATCATCAGCTTGTGTAAAAGAAGAGGTTTTGTTTATCAGGCTTCAGAAATCTATGGTGGTCAGGCAGGTGCATGGGATTACGGTCCACTCGGTGTAGAATTCAAAAGAAACATTCAGAACGAGTGGTGGCACTACATGACTCAGCTTCACGATGATGTAGTTGGTCTTGATTCTGCTATCTTCCAGCATCACACAACATGGAAGGCTTCTGGTCACGTTGATCACTTCTCTGATCCAATGGTTGACTGTATTGAATGTAACGCACGTCACCGCGCAGATAAATTAATTGAAGACTTTGTTGCAGCTAACCCGGATGTAAATCCAGGAAAACCTGTAGACACAATGACACACGATGAAATGAAAGCTTTCATCGATGCAAACATCAACTGTCCTACCTGTGGAAGCAAAAACCGCAAGTATACTGCTGTACGCGAATTCAACCTTATGTTCAAAACATATCAGGGACCAATCGCTGATGACAGCCACTTGATTTATCTTCGTCCTGAAACATGTCAGGGTATCTTTACAGACTTTAAGAACATTGTTCAGTCTAACCGCATGAAGGTTCCTTTTGGTGTTGCTCAGGTTGGTAAATCTT
>JAGCTZ010000139.1 GCA_017963165.1 Treponema sp. | reverse complement strand
TGTGGAAAAGGCGTAATGTCTGGTAACAAGGTTAGTAAGTCTTACAATCATACACGCAGAACATGGAGACCAAATCTTCTTAAGATTAAGGCTCAGTTTGGTGGTACTACAAGAACTATTAATATCTGTACAAAGTGCCTTAAAGCTGGTTTTGTAGACAAGAAAGTTAGAGTTCCAAAGACTGAAGCTGTTGCTCAGAACTAATTTTTTTTACAAAACTTTGTGGAAAGTCGCTCTTGAAGGGCGGCTTTTTTTGTTTATACGGGCCCTTCGACGCGGTTACTGAGCCAGGGGACTACAGGGGGATGAATGAAACTTTTATTGCTTGGTACTGGTACTAGTCACGGTATTCCTGTTATTGGCTGCGACTGCTATGTCTGTAATTCTACAGATAAAAGAGATAAGCGGTTCAGGGCAGCAGCACTTTTTACCACAGCGGCAGGAACTAATGTTTTAATTGATGTGGGCCCCGACTTTAGAATGCAGGCTCTTGAGCATAAAATTAACAGAGTTGATGTGGTGCTTCTTACTCACAGTCATGCCGACCACCTGCACGGGCTTGATGATCTGCGTATTTTTAGCTGCGATATGTGGAAAAAGCCGGAAAATCCTGCTGCACTTAAGCAGTTTAATGCTCCTGCAATTCCTATTTATACAAATGATGCAACAATCCGCGATGTAACTTATCGTTTTGCATATTTTTTTGTTCCTGTTAAAGAGGGTGGTGGTCATGCTCGTGTAGAGCTTAAAGAAGCCGCAAAGCCTTTTGTTGTTGATGAAGTTACAATTACTCCAATTCCTATGATGCACGGACATCTGGAAACTGTGGGCTGGCTTTTTACTCGTACTGATGAGGATGGTACTAAAAAATCTATTGCATATCTTACTGACTGTAATTTTATAAGTGATAAATCTTTTGAATTGCTGCGCAAGGCTGCCGGTATAGAGCAGGGTGGCATTCTGGAAGAGCTTGTAATTGATGGTCTTAGAATAAAAACACACAGCACTCACTTTAGCATTTACGAAGCAATGCAGGCTGCCAATAGAATTTGCGTAAAAAATATGTGGGTAACTCACCTTACGCACAACGCTACTCATGTTGAATATACCGGATATATGCAGGAGCACAAAAGCGAATTTTCTGAAATAAAGGGGAGTGCGGAGCCTGCATACGACGGGCTTGTACTTGAAGTGTAGATTGCCGGCTCTTCGACAGGCTCAGGGACCGCAATTTGACGGGCTTGTACTTGAAGTGTAGATTACCGGCCCTTCGACAGGCTCAGGGACCACAATTTGACGGGCTTGTACTTGAAGTGTAGATTGCCGGCTCTTCGACAGGCTCAGGGACCACAATTTGACGGGCTTGTGTTAGAAGTTTAAGTGGTTTTTCCTGCAAAATTATTGCACAAAAGGCATTTTTTTTATTAAATTTAATATGATGGATATGGAAACGTCCTTTATTATAGATGAATTTCTCCTCACTTATCAGCAGATTTTTACACTTGATTTTTTCTACCGTTCGATGAAAGCACAAGGTCTTAAAATCACTAAGGATTATGCCAGATCTATTCTTGATTCTTCTGATATGGTTTTTTCGCTTGTTGATGATGAATACATTACACGAGCAGGAGTTTTTATAGGCCGCTGGTTCAGTTTTAAGCCGTCTGCAGAAGAGATTCAAAAAGGATATATAATTTTAGGTCACAGATGCATTCCTTTTGTTAATCCTGATGTTCCGCCGGATAAGCTTAATGTATCAAACGGAAAATTTATTATTTCTCCAAAGGCAGTTACTTTTTCGATGAATCTTGCGCTTGATACCTTTGCACTTTTTGGCGAAGGTTATGTAATTCCTTATGTATTTAATGATCATTCAAATACAAAGCTTCCTTTATCTTCTGTTCAATACGGAATGCCAGGCGAAATTCAGCTTACAGCCTGGCCTATTTCTAAGCTAAAAGGCGGAAAAGCAATGAAGCTTGGCGACAGGGTTCTTGGAAGGGTAATTAACTGGGAAGATAATGTTGTTGAGCTTTCTGTGCTTCCGGCAGATTCGGCTGATGAAATTTCGGAGCAGGATATTGAACGCGAAGAATGGTATTTGAATTTTGAAAAAGGACTTATAGAAAACTTTGAAATGTGCGGGCCTGCTAATTCAATTGAACAGCAGCTTGCTTTCCTTTTTCTTGAAAATCAGGAATCGCTTTGTAAGCAGTCTTGTGGTAGCGCCGAAGAATTTTTGAAGCATACGAAGAAAATTGGTTTTTCTCCTTATGGTGTTGAATCACGAATCTGGTATGCAAACAAGCCTGTGCCTTATATTGGCAACTGGAATAAGAATTTTTCTGCCGAATCTCTGTTTACAAATATGACAATGATTTTTTCACCGCAGATTATTGATGCATATCTTGAAAATTATCTTTTTGAACAGCGTGAACGCAACAGCAAAAAAACTATAGAAACTCTTGTTAATGAAATCTTTCCTGCTTGTCTTAAAATGACTGCAGCAGAACATAAGCTTGTATTATTGAATATAGAAAAGCGACGTGATATACTTAATAAAGTTTATAATCAGTTTGCAGATTATAAGCTTGCACCTGTAAGGCAAAGAGTTCTTGATTTGTTTTCGAAGGTTAGTTCTTTGCTCTGTGCAATTGGTTGTTCAGGGCTAAAGCTCGAAGAGTTCCCTCAACAGGAACTTGTAATTCTTGTTCAGCTGTTTAGTCATGTTGCAAGAATTGTAGAAGAGTTTGAAGTAGAAGCAATAAAGGATGTTTTTCCTTATGACGATGTATTACTTTCTCTGGACGGTATGGAAGATACCTTTGATGAAATAGGCGAGGTGCTTCATCGTTCTCTGGATGTTTTGACATATAATAATTTTAAAATAGTCGACTAATGTTTTTCGAAAAGTTGGAGATGAAAAAATGGACTTAGAATTAGATGATGGTATTGACCTTCCTGGATTAATCCATCGTGGAGGAGTTTATTTCGATGTTGAAGGTTCAACACCAGAAGAAATTTATGAAAAAATCAGCAATATGATAGAAATACCTGATGGTCTTTCAAGTGAACAGATTTATAATGCTTTGTGTGCTCGAGAAAAAGTTTTAAGCACCGCTGTTGGAAATGGTATTGCTTTGCCTCATGCAAGGTCTTCCATTATCAAAGATGATCAGCATCAGAAAATCTGCATCGTTTATCTTAAGACCCCTATCGATATGCAGGCACCTGATGAGCGAGAGGTTTTTGTAATGTTTGTACTTCTTACACAAAATTCTCAGGTACATCTTAAGGTACTTACACAGCTGGCTGGACTTTTCAGGAATCTTAGATTCCGCAAGGCTTTGGAAGCACATGCAAGTGAGGCTGAAATTTTGAGCCTTATTCGTGAGTTAGATAAATAATAATAAATTAGGAGAATATTTTATGGACAAAAAAGGTGTTGAGGCAGTTGCACTTTCTATCCGCAGCTTGTCAATGGACGCAATTCAGAAGGCAAATTCAGGTCACCCAGGCCTTCCTCTTGGTGCTGCAGAAGCTGCTGCAGTTTTGTACGGTGAAGTAATGAAGCACAATCCTGCTAATTCAAAATGGGCAGACAGAGACCGTTTTGTACTTTCTGCAGGTCATGGTTCTATGCTTCTTTACAGTATCCTTCACCTTGCTGGTTACAAGGTAGGCATGGATGATATTAAGAACTTCCGTCAGGTTGGTTCTAAGTGTCCAGGTCACCCGGAATTTGGTGATACAGACGGTGTTGAATGTACTGGTGGTCCACTTGGACAGGGCGTTTCAATGGCTGTTGGTATGGCTGTTGCAGAACAGATGCTTGCTGCAAAGTTCAACACAAAAAATCATAAGATTGTTGACCATTATACATATTCTTTAGTTGGAGAAGGATGTCTTCAGGAAGGTGTTGCTTCTGAAGCTTGTTCTCTTGCCGGAAATCTTAAGCTTGGAAAATTGATTGTATTTTACGATCAGAACAAGATTTCTATTGACGGTAATACAGACATTACATTTACAGATAATATTGCTGCACGCTATAAGGCATACGGCTGGCAGGTTCTTAAGGGAAGCATGTACGATGTAGAAGGAATTGTTGCCCTTGTAAAAGAAGCTAAGAAGTGCAAGGATCAGCCAACATTGATTATGCTCAAGTCTGTAATTGGTAAGGGTGCTCCAAAGCAGGGAACTGCTGATGTTCACGGTGCTCCACTTGGTGCAGAAGGAATTAAGGCTGCTAAGAAAAAGCTTGGACTTCCTGTTGATCAGGACTTCTATGTTGTTCCAGAAGCTTACAAATATTTTGAAAAGAAGAAGGCTGCATTTGCTAAGGCAGAAGCAGACTGGAATGCTGAATTTGCTGCATGGGCAAAAGAAAATCCAGAACTCAAGAAGCTCTGGGATGCTTACCATTCAGATGCAGTTACAGATGCAAGCGTAAAGGATGTTGCTTACAAAGTAGGCGATGCTTGTGCTACACGCGATGCTTCCGGTAAAGCTTTGAACGTAATTGCTGCACGCTATGCTAACCTTGTTGGTGGTTCTGCAGACCTTATGGGACCAAACAAAACTGCATTCAAGGCAACAGATAACGGAACCTTTAGCCCTGCTAACCGCGCTGGTCGTACAATTGAATACGGTATCCGCGAGTTTGCAATGTCTGCTGTTTGTGCAGGTATTTCATTGCATGGTGGTCTCCGTCCATTCTGTGCTACATTCTTAGTATTTGCAGATTACCTCCGTCCAAGCTTGCGCGTTGTTTCTTTGATGAAGCAGCCGGTAATTTATGTATTTACACACGATTCAATCTACGTTGGAGAAGATGGTCCAACTCACCAGCCAATTGAAACAATGACTTCTTTGCGTGCAATTCCTGGCGTTCAGGCAATCCGCCCTGGTGACCCTGAAGAATCTATGGAAGCATGGAAGATAGCTTACGCTTCTAAAGATCATCCTGTTTGTATGGCATTTACACGCCAGGCACTTGCTGTTTATGCAAAGGATGACAAGAGCTGGAAGAAGAGCATGGCTTCTAACGGTGCTTACATTGTTAAGACTGGTGATGCTAATCCGGATATCACAATTCTTGCAAGTGGTTCAGAAGTTAATATGGCTTTGCAGGCTGCCGAGATGGTTCCTGAAAAGAAGATCCGCATTGTTTCTGTTCCAGATCTTAAGAAGTTCGAAAATCTTCCTAAGGCTAAGCAGGAAGCAATCATTGGACCTGCAAAGCGCGTTGTTTGTACCGAAGCCGGTATTTCTATGGAATGGCTCCAGTTTACTTCTAAAGAAAACTGCTTCTGTATTGATACATTCGGTACTTCTGGTCCAGCTAACAAGGTTGCTGAATATCTTGGATTTACTGCTAAGAATCTGGCAAAACTGTTAAAAAAATAAATTAATCCGTTAATTAAAATGGATTGCTTCGCCTGCGGCTCGCAATGACGCAGGCGATTTTTATTTAACCCGTCATTGCGTCCTTCGACAAGCTCAGGAACCGCGAAATTGAACGTGGTCCCTGAGCCTGTCGAAGGGCCTTTTTTTATCTAAGTTTTCCTTTACCACCCCGCTGAAAGTTCATGCCATCTGGTGGTGTCATTCCATCAGGCGGCTCGGGCATATCTTCCGGCAGCTGCCCATTCCTAAAGTTGCCGCCACGACCGCCAAAGTTTTTCTGGTTGTCAAAAGCGTTTCTGTCACCAAAGTTGCCTTTACCTCCACGACCACCAAAACCGCCTCGTCCTGCATTGGAATCTGTATAGACTGTGCTGCTGCCTGTTGTAGAAATGCTACTAAGGCTTTCTGTGCCGCCGCTGACAGAAGGCATGGTAATATAAAGGTTATGGAAGCGGCTTGCCGAACCTGTTTTTACTGTAACCCCTGTCTTTACGCTGTAGCTAGTGCCGCTTTTAAGCTCAGGATTTGAAAGAATAAATACTTCGCCAGTGGCTGCCGGCAGGGTGTAAACAAATACCGGATTATTCTTTGAATCTACTACAGCAAAGCTTGTGTTTGCCGAGCCTGCACTTGTGCCGCCTAAAACCATTGTCATCTGTTTTCCGCCGGAAGAAGGGGCAGTGTAGTTTGAGCCGCCAAAGCCAAGCACATAACCGCCGTTTATTGTAAGAGGGGCATTATCGCAGTCAAAGGAACATTCGCCGCCGTTTCCGCCGATTGCTACTATAACTCCACCGTTGATTGTAATTCCTTTTTTGCCGTTTGAGTCAATTGCATCATTAAGGGAGCTGCAGGCATAAATTGCGCCACCGTTTATTACAATGTTTCCTCCTGCATTAATTGCATCATCAGTTGTCTGTAGGTTAATGTTTCCGGCATTTATTGTAAGGTCGGCTTTGGCTTCAATTCCTTCCGGTGAGCAGCTTGGGTCATCATCAGTGCGACCTTCATAAGGCTGGCCGGTTGTTACAACATTAATGTTTCCGCCGTTTATTTCTACAAAAGGGTTTGGCAGACTGGCGCTTGTACCCTTAAGATAATTGCTGCACAAAAGCGAAGTGTTGGTAGTAGCAGTGTATTTTGAATTTCCTATTACGCTGCTTGCAGACTTCCAGTGGGCGGTAATTCCTTTTGCAACAGTTTTAATGTTAATGTTTCCGCCATTGATGATTATAAATCCGGCCCCTGCAGTATATTCAACAGTCATGTCGTCTTCATCTGCATCTTCTCCGTCGACGCGTAAGCCTGCGCTTTCATCATCTGTAATTGTACCGTTTCCAATAAGGTTTATGTTTCCGCCGTCAACAATAATTGCATTAAGGGCACGAATACAGTCGCGGCCGGTCTGGCCTTCTACGGTAACATTCAAAGTAAGGTCTGCAATTCTGATGTAATCTTTGGTGTAAACGGCATGCTTGTAGCCTGTGTTTACAATGTTCAGTGTTCCGCCGGCTTTTGTAGAAGATTCGCCTGTAAAAATCAGGGCGCCTTTTGCATAAACAGAGCCTTTTTTGTCATCATACATTGTGCTGCTCTGATTAAGAAGTCGGGTGTCTGTAAGGGTATTTGTAGTACCTGCCGGAACAACAATAAAGGTACGAGTTTCTTCTGCGCTGAATCGTAAAACCGGTCCGCTGCCATCTGCACTGGTAATATTTACATTATTCAATACTACTGCTGCGTCGGCCTTTTTGTTTTTAATAAAAACTGTACCGGTAAAGCTTCCCGAAAGTACATATTTAATCTTAGACTTTCCCTTATACTGGATTTCCACACCCTGCGAAGCTTCGTCTTCTGTAGAATTTTCTACTTTCTTAATAGAAACCTCATCTGCATTGGCGGCTCCTTCAAAAGAGCTTGTCCAAGTGGTGCCATTAAAAGTAATTTTTACGGTTCCGTCTGCTGTAAAGTTTTCGTAAAGATCCTCTGCAATTACTGCAGAAGCAGCGGCAGTTGTATTATCAGAATAATTTGTGGTACTGCCATCATCAATTATTTCTATACTCTGACCAAATCCACCTCCGGAAGGAGCAGGTCCCGGGACTTGCCCGTCAGGTCTTGTCTGGTTTTTATTATTTGTTCCGGCACAAGAGTTGGAGCAACCAGTAAGAATCAGTAAAATCATAAAAATACTAAAGCAATTTTTTTTCATAAAAACCTCCAGAAAATCAATTGTTACAGTGTGAAATATAATACCTGTAATTCTTAAAATCTTGAAAATTCCTTAAAAGATTTCTAAGAAAACTCTTATTAAAAACTTGCCATATTCTCATTTTTTCTGAAAGCTTTTGGAGTATACTCAAATCATGAAATGCTTAACGAAGCACTGTATTAATTTTCTTTTTTTCTCCTTTTTTATGACAGTGCCTTGTATGGTGCTTGCGGCCAATCCTGGTCAGGAGGATTTTCCTCCTTTACCTCCTGATCAGGAACAGCCTTTTTTTGAACCACCAAAGCTTCCCCCTAAAGATCCGGACAGTATTATTTATTACCGTGGAAACCGCATATATATGAAGGACGATGTTATGGAGGTTGCCAAAACCAATATTCACCGTCTTGATGATGATACAATAGCCCTTGAAATTACCTTTACCCAGAGTATTAATCCCCGTTCAGTAAATCAGGATTCTTTTATTATTGATGACGAACCTCTGCCAGATGGTACAAGATTTATTTTTAACAGAAGGGGTGATACCGTCCGAATTATTTTACAAATGGAAGATGATTATTTTTCCCTTTCTATACAGAATGTTTCTTCTTTTAACGGCAAGCTTGTTGAGCCTGTAGATTTTGATCTGACAATTCCTTTACCTGAACCACCAGAAGAAGAAGCTGAAGCCGAAGACGCATCTGAAGATTCTGCTTCAGATACTGAAAATCTGGATGCTGACTCAGAAGCTGAACAGACCTTAGAATCAGAATAATTGGTTTTACTATCCTAATAAACTAACTTATGATACAATAAAAACAGCAATTTGAGCGGGGTTCGTATGAAAATTTTAATTGTAGAAGATGATGCAGGAATTTCTGATTTTGTAATTTCTGAGCTTGAACATGAGGGTTATCAGACTTGTCTTGCGGTTACTGGCCGCGATGCCCTTGCTGCTTTTGAAAAAGAAAAACCTGACCTTGTGCTCCTGGATGTTATGCTTCCGGAGTTGAATGGTCTTGAAGTTCTTCGCCGTATACGAGCGGAGTCAACAGTTCCTGTAATTCTGGAAACTGCCCGCGGAGAAACAATTGATAAAATAAACGGCCTTAATCTTGGTGCCGATGATTATATTCCTAAGCCCTTTGAAATTGAAGAGCTGCTTGCCCGTATTAATGCTTTACTGCGCAGAGTAAACTATTCAAAGGATAAGGTAGTTTCGCTTTCTTACAAGGATATTTCTCTGAACGTAGACAGAATGAGTCTTTCTGTTTTGGATAATGAAATTTCTCTTTCCAAAACAGAATTTCTTCTCTTAAAGCTTTTGATAGAAAATCAGGGTAAGGTGCTTTCCCGCGATCAGATAATCGACGGAATCTGGGGAAAGGATCACTTTATTGATGAAAATACCGTAGACGTTTATGTGGGTTATCTGAGATCCAAGATTTCTGATTTTACTAAGGATGAATACATCAAGACAGTTCGTGGTGCCGGTTATATGATGGGGTAGAAAGACAATGAAAAAATCCTTTGCAGTCCGACTCTCGCTTAGGTTTATGTTCATTCTCACAACAGCAGTGCTTTTGCTTTCTATCGGTTTTCTTCTTTTTGTCCGTTCAATTGTAAAGGCTAATCAGACTGCTCAATTAAAACAGGCTGAAAAAATTGTTTATATGAACGGCAATTATGATGATATTCCCTATTATATAACCTACATAGTTTATGATTTGTATACCCAGGATATTCTGGAAACCAATGATCCTTTTCTGCCGCTGTTAAAGGATTCCGGGGGAAAGGCTATCCGCCATTTTGAAAAGGATTTCTTTTTTGACGGTGACCTTGATATTCTTTATTATGCCGCAACTCATAGAAGAATTGATAAGACAATTGTCTGTGCTGTTGCCCTTAATATAGAAAACGATTCTTTTAGTATTATTTTTTCAAAACTGCCGCTGTCTCTTCTGCTTATGGGTATTCCTGTATTGCTTTTGTCATTTCTGGTGTCGCTGTTTATTACAAAAAATACTATAAGCCCGGTTGTTAAAATTACAAAGGCTGCGCGTTCCATGACAATAAAAAATCTTGACGGACAGCTGCCATTAACAGGTCGAGGGGACGAAATTGATGAGCTTTCGGATACGTTTAATGAGCTTTTTATGCACATAAAAACCGACTTTGAAAGAGAGCGTCAGTTTTCGAGTGATGTTTCGCACGAGTTGAATACACCACTAACTGTAATTACAGGACAGACAAATCTTTTGCTGCGCTGGGGTAAGGACAATCCTGAACAGCTGGAAAAATCTCTTATTGCAATAAAAAATGAATCCAAATCAATGCATTCAATAATCGAAAATCTTTTGCAGATTTCAAGAATTGAAAGCCGACGTATAGTACCGCAGCTCACAGAACTAAAGCCTGGTGAATTATTTACACGTGTTTCCGAAGAATTTGCCGCAGTTGCACCGGAGGTTAAATTTGAACTGGAAGGCGGTGAGCTTTCTTTGACTACTGATCCAGAAATGCTGCATCAGATTATTACGGTTCTTGTTTCTAACAGTGTTAAGTTTGCGGGAGATAAATGTACTGTAAACCTTAGTGCAAGCAGGGGAGAAAATGGTGAGCTTATAATCTGCGAAAGTGATGACGGACCGGGCATTTCTGAGAAAACATTGCCTCATGTTTTTGAACGCTTTTTCCGTGGAGACGAAGCTCATACAAGAAGTGCAGGTGGTTCGGGCCTTGGTCTTTCCATTGCAAAAACTCTTGCAGATGCTCTGGGCGCAAGAATTTCTGCAGGAAAAGCAGAACCACACGGTGCACTTTTTAAGATTGTTTTTGAAACAACTTCTGTTTAGTTATATTTTCCCGCCTGGGCATTCCACATCTGAGCATACTTACCCTCTTTAGCAAGCAGCTGTTTATGCGTTCCCTCTTCTATTATACGGCCTTCTTCAAGCATTATGATGCGGTCTGCGTCTCGTGTTGTAGAAAGAC
>JAGCTZ010000138.1 GCA_017963165.1 Treponema sp. | reverse complement strand
TATGGAAGGAAAGAATAATACTGAAAACAATTCGAATCAGAAAAAAGCCCGTAAGCTTTTCTGGGGAATGCTTGCACCACTTCTTATTGTTACAATTACGGCCTGTACATTCTTTTATTATGTTTCAAATCAGATTTTGAAAGCCTATATGGAAAGTCAGCTGGAGTTATCTGTTGAAAAACTGAATTCTACTGTTTCAGACAGTATGCAGCCAATCATTTTGAATGTAGATAACTTTGTAACTTTTTCTGCAGATTACAGTGATGATGAAATACTTGAGCTGCTTTTGAATGCCTTTTCCGGAAAGCTCGATGAATATGCTTCCATGCTTTATTACGCTCCTGTTAAAAAATTATCAGAAGGCGGAAGATTTTTAAATAATCAGAACTGGCTTCCACCAGCTGGTTTTGAGCCTTCTGAGCGGGTATGGTATCAGGAGGCTGTAAAAAATCAGGGAAAAACAACCTTCTCTACTCCTTATGTAGATGCAAATACCGGAGAGCTTTGTGTTGCAATTTCTCAGGCTGTTTATAATTCGCAGGGAAAGCTTAATGGTGTAATAGGCTGTGATATTCTTCTTAATCATCTTATGCATGCCATTAACGAAATTCAAATTTCAAAAAATGCAAAGCTTGATTTAATTACAGATGATGGATTTTTCCTTACAAATGAAGATTCTTCAAAGGTAATGACTACAAACTGGAAGGATGTTACTACATACAAAGGAAATATAAGTGAATGGCTTAACGGAGAAACCAAAACTTATCTGGATAGAAAAAATTATTATGCTGTATGCAAGATTGGTAATGCTCCCTGGTTTATTGTAGTTGAAGGTCCTGTAATGGATTTCCAGGGAATCCTTTCGAATGTCATTATTGTTTTTGAAATTATTTTAATTTTGTTCAGTATTGTAATGTCTGTTCTAAATATTAATACAATCAGAAAAATGCGACAGGATGAACAGAAGCTTGCTGAACAGCTTTTTGAAGATGCACAGAGCCTTGTAGTTTCTTCAAAAGAAAATGCTGCTACAGCCCAGGATCAGAGTGCAGCAGTTAAAGAAATTGTTGCAACAATGGAAGATAACACTGCCCTCAGCGAAGATATTTCCCAGCGAATACAGGATGTCTCTGGAGTTGCTGTAAAAACAAATACAATTGTTGCCGAAGGTGTTTCTTTTATTGAAGCAAATATGAAGCAGCTTCAGGAAATTGCAGCAACCAATATGAATACTATTGAGGGAATTAAAGCTCTTGGCGAAAAGATTGAAAACATCTGGGGTATTGTATCTCTCATTAATTCTGTTGCAGACCAGGCAAAAATTATTGCCTTTAATGCAGAACTTGAAGCTAACAATACAAACTCCTCTGGTAAAAACTTCCACATTGTTGCTAATGAAATCCGCCGTCTCGCAGATGGAATTATTGAAAGCACTAAAGAGATTAAGAGTAAGATTACTGAGATTCAGGAATCTTCAGACGACCTTATTCTTACAAGTGAAAACGGAACAGAAAAAATTCAGTCTGGTGTTGAAAATGCAAAGAATCTTGAAACCCGCTTTGAAAGCATAAAGAACGCTTCCGAAATCACTGCAGAAAGCGCTGAAAAAATCACAACTATTATTCAGCAGCAGACTTCGGCTAGTGAACAGATCCTTATAACCCTTAAACAGATTTCTGCCGGTGTTTCAAACTTCTCAATGGCTACGGAATATATTTCAAAGGCATCTGAAAATCTAAAGCTTGTTGCAACAGAGCTTAGTGCAAATACTAAGTCTTCAGATTCTTCTGATGAAGAAGAGGCTGATACTTCTGAAGAAACAGAATAAAAGTATGCTGCATAATAAAGGTGCTGAATTAAGAGGCTGATTATGAATGAAGAAATTATCGATGAAATTGAAAACAAAAAGAAAGTAAAGACTGCAGCTGTCGAAGAAGAAAAAGCGATGACTACCTGGCTCATATTTTTAATTTCAGGAAAAAAATATGCAGTCCGATCAAGTGATGTAGTTGAAATCATAAGCGACCTTTCTGTTTATAAGCTGCCTTTTATGCCCGAATATATTGAAGGTCTTTTAAACAGGCGCGGAGAACCCTTTACTGTTGTAAATCCGAATCCGATTTTTGATCAGAATCCAAATGCTGTTCCTCCGGAAAAAGAGCTTTATATGATTTTTAAGAGAGATGATGACCAGCTTTCTCTTCATATTTCGGATATTCTTTTGTTTACAAAGATTGAAGATTCAAATCTTAAGCTGATTCCAGACGCAACAGAAGAAAGCTTTTTCCTGGGCACTGTTGATTATGAGGGAGAAGAAATTCCTGTTTTAAATCCAAATGCTTTTGAAGTACTTATAAGGAAAGACTGTGGAAGCCAATAATCATTTTACCTGTTTATCGTACGACACAATAGACTTTCTCATTCAAAGTAAGTATGTGCTTTTTGGAATTTATCTTCCCGAAAAGGTAGAAGAAAAATTCATCAGCTTTGAAAACGAAATTCTGCCCCACATTAATCTTGCTCATTTTTTTGAAGACAATTTCTTATGTAAAAAAAAGGAAGAATGTAATGTTATGCTTGTTATGAAAAAAGATGATTTTGATAAAACTCTACAGAAAAAAATTGTAAAATATACAGAAAAAGAATTTCCAGAAAGCGGTAACTTTGCCATATCAGTGAATTCAGATATCACGACAAAGCTGATAGACCTTTCTGTTTTAAAACTGATTCCAAAGGGAATACGTGAAAAACAAAACTCTTGTGGTATTAATGCCGTTGCTTTTTCTGAAGCTGGCAGACGACAGCTTTTGATTTCTCCAGATAATCTGCTTCGTACCTTTATGGGAGGCCTGGCATGAGAATCATAATTGTAGACAGCTCTGCTATTGTACGCACAATTCTGGAACAGAATCTTTCAAAATTTGAAAATATAAATATTATAGGCTCAGTATCAAGCTGCCAGAAAATTTTAAAAACTATTATTGCAGATACACCCGATGTTGTAATCTGCGGCACAGATGTAAGTGATAAAAATGAAAAAGATGCCCTTAGTATTTTCTGCAGGGAAATGAAGCTTCCGGTTTTGCTTTTAACTTCGGCTTCCCTACCCTTTATTACAAAATTAATTGATAAAATTGAAAAGCCTGCTTTGAATAATTATTCTAAAGATTTTTTTAATAATCTGACGGAAAAGCTTTTTGCACTTGTTTCAAAAAATCCGAAAGCTGCATCTTCAAATACTGAAAGCTCAGGAAGATATAAAATTGTATGCCTTGGGGCTTCTACAGGTGGTCCTACAGCAGTTTCTGAAGTATTAAATGCACTAGGGCCTAATTTTCCTCTTCCTGTTCTTTATGCTCAGCATATTGAAATAGATAAGGATAAACCGCTTGCAGACTGGCTGAACTCAGTCTGTCGCAACATTACAGTTAAGCTTGCAGAAGACGGCGAAGAAGCAAAGCCTGGCTATGTGTATATGGCACCAGCCGACAAGCATCTTATAATCAGTTACTTAAAGGCAGATGGAAGACCTGTTCTGCGGCTTTCAGATGAGGCTCCTGAACGTTATCTGCGTCCCGCCGTAAATAAGCTTTTTAAGAGTGCCGCAGAAAAATATAAAAATAATGTGATTGCAGTTTTGCTTACCGGAATGGGCGCAGACGGCGCAGAAGGCTGCAGAGAAATATGTGATAAAGGTGGCTGGACAATTGTAGAAGATAAATCTACCTGTGCAGTTTTTGGTATGCCTGCTGCTGCAATTGAAGCTGGTGGTGCTAAGGATATTTTGCCTCGCAGTGAAATTTCAAAGAGACTTTTAGAGCTGGTGGCCAATGGGAAATAAGAATCAAATTTTACTTACAGAAGATATTCTCGATTCTTTTATTTCAATACTTACTACCTGTACAGGAATTATTCCACGTTCCACTCACCGGGATGGTATTAAAAGATTTATTGAAAATACCATTAATCAGCACAAATACTCAATAGATGAATATAGAAAGCTGCTTTTACAAGATAAAAGTATAATTTCTGAATTCGTAAATCAGAGTACTGTAAATGAAACCTATTTTTTCCGTGAAGAAAAACAATTTGCTCTTCTTAAAGAAAAGCTTCTGCCCTCATGGCATATAAAGCATCCTTTTGAAGAAATTAAAATATGGAGTGCGGCCTGTTCTTATGGCGAAGAGGCCTACTCTCTTGCAGTTCTTGCATTAAGCTGTAAACTTAATCCTCGTGTTACAGCAAGTGACATTAACTCAGAGGTTCTTGAGCATTGTAAGAGCGGCGTTTTTCTTAGTACTTCTCTTCGCTCTGTAGATGGAGTTTGCTTTCAGTCTTTAGTTACTCCTTATCAGCGGGAAGACAGAAAAATTGCATTTCCTGAAGAAATCAAAAAGCATGTTATAACAAAACAGTTGAATCTTACAGAGCTTGCAAGCCTTTCAAGTATTACCCAGATACCGCAAAATCAAAATATAATTTTTATCAGAAATGTTTTTATATATTTTTCAATGGAGCTCAGACAAGAAATCCTTCGTACAATTGCAGAAAGATGTCTTGCAGAAGACGGTTATCTTTTTGTTTCTATGAATGAAATTGCACAATTAGATCCTTCAATTGTACCGGAGTGTCTTGAAAGACTTTCAGACGGAAATATTTTCTATTTCCATAAAAAGACAGCAGGAGGTAAAGCCAATGGCTAAAATCTCAGATGATATAACCGAAAGCTTTATATCAGAAGTAAAAGAACTTCTTGATTCATCTCTAAAAGATATTATTGCCCTCAAAACAAATGAGGATGATAAAGACACGCTTTCTCACCTTTTGAGAAATCTTCATACAATTAAAGGCAACTCACGAATGCTGGGCTTTACTACAATCGAAAAACTTGCCCATGCACTGGAAGATATTTATAAGAGTGTTAAGGATTCAAAAATCAAAAGTAGTGACCGTCTTGTAAAACTGGTCTTTGCTGTTGCTGATAAAATTCATGGCTGTGTTTCTTTAATTTCACGTACAGGAAGCGATAAACACAATATTGATATTGATATTTATCTTCAATATTGTGATAAGCTTGCTGCCGGAGAACTGATAGATATTGATAACTTTATTGCAGAAATCAATAAAAGAAATGGCATTCTGCTCGAAGAAGATGATGAAGAAGAAATGACGGAAAATCTGAGCGATATTCAGTCTATCAGAATTAAACTTTCACGGGTAAATGAAATTATTTCGGCCTTTGATACTATGATTACCCGGGAGTTTCATCTTAAATCTCAGCTTGATGAATTAAAAAAGCTGGAAGAGAAAACAGGCAGTCGCGAACTCTCAAAAATCCGTAAGCAGTTTGAAAATGATATATACTCTCTTGAAACTTCTATTTTCAGAGTTCAGGAAAAAGCCTTTGATCTGAGAATGCTTCCAATAAATCTTGTACTTCATCCGCTTGAGAATACTATCGCGCTTGAAGCAATCAATATGGAAAAAAAGGTTAAGTGTGATATTCAGGAATCTGATATTGCAATTGATAAGGTGATTCTTGAAGAACTTGGTGATATTCTTATGCACCTTACAAGAAATGCTCTTGACCATGGAATTGAAGGCCCTAAAGAACGTAAAAAGGCTGGTAAGAGTGAAGAAGGAACTATAAGCATTTCCTGCATACGGGAAGCCCGCTATATTGAACTGAAAATTTCTGATGACGGCCGCGGCCTTAACTATCAAAAGATTCGGGAAAAGGCAATCCGGCTTTACCCGGAACGCGCAGATGAAATTAATCAGATGACCGACCGCGAGCTTTCTCAGTTTCTTTTCCAGTCCGGCTTTTCAACCAAGGAAGAAGTTACTGAAATCTCAGGCCGCGGTGTAGGTCTTGATGTTGTCTGGACAAAAGTTGAAAAAATCAAAGGACGTATAAAAATTGAAAGTACCCAGGGCCAGGGAACAACAATCATTCTTCACTTCCCTCTTTCTCTTTCAACCCTGCAGGGACTCTTTATTTATTCCAATAAGGAAAAATATCTGATTCCTTCTCAGCACATTGTTGATATCATTTACAGAAAAAAATCAGATTACATAATTTTGCAAAACCAGAATTATATAAAATTCGAAGACCAGCTTATTCCCTGTTATCCGCTTTCTTCTCTGTTCAAAGATCGTAAGACAGGTCTTGTACAGGAGGAAGAACCAATTCTTATTGCTGAATATATGGAGCAGCGAATTGGAATTATTGTTGAACAGGTTGAGCAGTATGTTTCTCTTGTTGTTAAACCTATGCCTAAGGGGCTTGCCGGCTGTTCAATTTTACAGGGAATTGTTTTTGATGAACATTATGATATTGTTCCGATTTTCCATGTTCCAGATATTCTCCAAAGATTTAAATCGCTTAGAGGTTATGATATTAAAAAATATGAGGCGGCAACTCAAAAGAAAACGATTCGCATTCTTGTCGTTGATGATTCTTCTACAACTCGCGAAATTGAAAAATCAATTCTTGAAGGTGCTGGCTATCTTGTAGAAGATGCTTATGATGGACTTGATGCTCTTGAAAAGGCAAAAGAAAAACATTACGACTTGATTCTTTCGGATCATGAAATGCCACGCATGACAGGCCTTGTCTTGCTGGATAATTTGCGTCGTCTTGAACAATACAAGGAAACTCCATTTGTTGTTGTTTCAATAGATCAGGGCCATTCCCTTATTGAAGAGTTTGAACGACTAAAGGCCGGAGCAATTATTGCAAAAAATGATTTCAAACGCGGAAAGCTTTTGAATGTAATTTATGAGCTTTTAGGAGGTCAGTAATGTCAAAGAAAATCTTAATACTTGAAACTTCTCTAACTCTTCAAAAGCTCTTTACAAAAAATCTTAACGCAAAAGATTATTCAATAAAATTCGAAGAGGATGCAAAGAAGGTTTTTACCAGCTTAAGTGAATTTATGCCAGACCTCTTTCTTTTGAACTGTGATATTTCTGAGCCTAAAAGCTTTGAGATTGTAAGACTTATTCGTTCATTAAAAACAAGCTTTTTTACTGAACTTGCAATCGGAATGTACAGCAATTGTCCAACAGCTTTAGATGAAGAGTTTGCAAATTCCTGTGGTGTTAATTCTTTTATCCGTTTAAATCAGGAAACTCTAACCCAGGATATTGAGCAGCTTGCCAAGCTTGAAAAAGTTGAAGCAAAAGAAAAGTCTGAAGATAAAAAAACTGAAAAAGCAAAAACAGATAAAAAAGAGAAAAAAATAGATGAAACAAGTCTCTTTTCAAATGCAACAGATTTATTAAGCAGCAGCTCTTACAAAAATACAATTCTCGAAAAAATAAACGGTCTTGTAGGTGTAATTGAAAATATTGAAGAAATGGTAAGAGATTATCTTCTTTTAGTTGCCCAGGTTTCTGAGGTTCCCCTTGCTGCAATTTATCTTGTTCAGAATGACGGGCCGCATGGGTATTATGTTTGTGCAGAAGATATTTCAGAAAATGACCTTTCTGATTTTCTCAATGTTTGTGCTGCTGATTTTGAAAAAAACAGAAACGATGGAAGCTCTTCCAAAATTAGTGCAAAAAAGCTCGACTCAAAGTCTACGCTTGAAAAATTTTATAATAGTCAGATTCAGCTTTCGAGTTATGAATATAAGCTGTTAAAAACAAAAACTTCTGTGCTGGGTACAGTTCATATTGTTACTCAGGGAAATATCATAAGTGAAAGACAAAATTATTTTGATTTTTGTGTAAAGAATGCTTCTGATATTTTTGATAAGGCTTTGATTGTTGAAAAAAAGATTTTCTTTGAAAGGAGAATCCGCAGGGCCTTCAGTCGTTTTGTTCCAGAAGAAATTATTGACAGTCTTGTTATGCAGGCTGATGATACGAACCAGAAGGTTGGCGTTGGTGAGACTCGTTCTGTTGCCATTCTTTTTAGTGATATCCGTTCTTTTACCAATATCAGTGAAAAAAACAGACCGGATGTTCTTGTAGCCTTCTTAAACAGATATTTTTCTACGATGGTTGAAATCATCAAAAAACATGGCGGCACAATTGATAAATTTATTGGCGATGCAATTATGGCAGAGTTCGGAACTCCTGTAAGTTATGATGATAACTGCCGCCGCGCTGTAATGGCTGCCTACGAAATGCGCGATGCCCTGAGCTCTGTTGAAATGGGCGACCTTGTTATGCCGGAAGGAATGACCTTTAATATTGGTATTGGTATTCACTATGGAGATGTAATTGTTGGTTCTATTGGTTCAAAGGATAAAACAGACTACTCTGTAATCGGTGATAACGTAAACCTTGCTTCGCGTTTGGAGGGACTTACAAAAACCTATGGAGTACAGATTCTTGTAAGCGAAACTGTAAAAGAAGACGCCGGGGAAAAGAGCTTTTGCTTCCGCCATCTGGATGATGTTCGAGTAAAGGGAAAAAAGAATGCTGTACCTATTTATGCTGTAGACCGAAATGAAAATGAGTTTTCTGCAGAATACAAAAACGCATACATAAAGGGAATGGAGCTTTACAAGCAGGGAATCTGGAACCTTGCAAAAGACTATTTTACTAAGGCTCTTGGACAGGTTCAGGATGATAAGGCTGCAAAGCTGATGCTTGAACGCTGCGAAGAGTTTATAAAAAATCCGCCTGAAAACTGGGATGGCGCGATTGCATTTATGACTAAATAACAAAGTTTCACATGAGGAGGATTATATGAAAACTTTTAAGCGATATTTATTGACAATATGTGCAACTACCTATTCTGGAGTCTTTTTCTTAAGAATCTTTCATTACGGATTTCTTTACGAAAAACCTTCTGAAATAATACTGGGCTGTGTACCAACTGTCTTTATTACACTTGGTCTTATATTGATATGTTCACTATTTCAGTGGCCCCTTTTAAATAATTTCGACCGCATTATTGAAAAAGGACAAAAGAACAATAATACCCTTACCAAAAAAGAAATCGATAAGTGTATGAAAGCCTACCGCACTTATGACATGATAATCATTATTGCTCATATTGTAGGCTTTCTTGTGGGGGCCGGTTCAACTGCAATAATTACTTCTGCTAAGGGTATTGCTCCTTTTAATCCTGTAACCTTTACATTAATTGAAATTCAGTCTGTAGCCACTGGTTATATGTGTTATATCATTAACTATGTTCTTGTAAAAAGAATTCACATGGCAGGTATGATGAAACAGGTTGGAATAAAACTCAGTGAAAATCTCTCTCTGCTTCAGAATATTGCAATGTGGACATCTATCGATACATCAATTATTAATATGATAACTGTTTCATATAATATTATTCTTAATCCAAGAGCAGACGGTTTTAAGAACTTCCTCACTTATTGTTTAATTGGCTGGATTACAAGTCTTATTGAATTCTTTATTGTATTCCGGGTAATTACAAAACGAATTCAAAAAACTCAAAGAGCAGTAAGTGAAAATCTTCTTGCTGAATCTACAACTCTTGCAGTTGCAACAAAGCAGAGTGCCGCTACAAGTCAGAATCAGAGTGCAGCTGTAAAGGAAATTGTTGCAACCATGCAGGATTCCACTGCCCTTGCAAATAATATTGGAGAAAGAATTAAAGAGGTTACTAATCTTGCAGAACAGTCTAGGGATGCAGTTATCTCAGGCAATGAAGCCCTTCAGAAAAATGTTAATGAGCTTTTAAGTATTAAAAACACAAATATGCAGACCATTGATGGTATGAAGGAACTGAACCACAAAATCAATGGTATCTGGGATATTGTCGGCATTATTAATAACGTTGCAGACAAAACAAAGATTATTGCCTTTAATGCAGAGCTCGAAGCCTCTAACTCCGGTGAGGCCGGAAAGAACTTCCATGTAGTTGCTACTGAAATCCGCCGCCTTTCAGATAATATTATCGACAGCATTAAAGAAATCAGGGATATAATTACAGAAATTCAAAAATCCTCTGATGCTTTAATTCAAGACAGTGAAAAAGAAACTGCACAAATTGACAGCGGCTGTGAAAGTGCCCGCTCTCTGGAAAATGAGTTTGAAAGCATTATGCAGTCTTCAAAAACAACTGCAGACAGCTCTCACCAGATTCTGAATACTGTAGATCAGCTGACTTACGCCAGTGAGCAGATTTTAATTACCTTGCAGGAAATTGCAAAGGGAATTGAAGACTTTACACAAAGCACTTCCAGCATTTCTGCTTCTTCAGAATCGGTAAAGGAAATTGCAAGCTTATTGTAACATATGTCATTGTCGGGCTTGACCCGACAATCTATATATGGAAAGTAAGGTGTAGATGGGGCTGTCCCAAAAGTATGGAGCAGCCCTTATTATTTTTAAATTTACAAGTGAATGCAAATCTGCTAAAATTTAAATATGAGCAGAGGCGTAAGCGATAAAATCACATACAAACCATATAGTCAGGGCGAGCAGTGGCTCCTGCC
>JAGCTZ010000137.1 GCA_017963165.1 Treponema sp. | reverse complement strand
TTTTACGTCCTTTTTAGGGTCACCAAGGTGGCTCATAAGAACAAGTGAGCGTGGGCTCTGTTCAAGAATGTATTTGATTGTAGGAAGAGCAGCCATGATACGAGTATCATCCTGAACTACTCCGTCCTTCATTGGTACGTTAAAATCAACACGCATAATGATGCGCTTGCCTTTCAAGTCTACGTCTTTAACAGTTTTAATCATACAATATCTCCTGTGTGTATTATTAATATAGAATATAATGTTTTTTTTTCTAAAATTCAATAAAAGAAATTAAGAATGCAACAGGACTTCCATATTACAAAAACATTATTTAAATATATGAAAAAATGCTCCCGCATTTTTTCATAGTGCATACAATAAGGTTTTATAATACAGAAGCCCTAAACCTTAACATAAAAAAAAGCTGCACCAGGAATACCCGGTACAGCTTTTATCATATATCTAAAGATTTGTAAAAAGAATTCAATATCTATTTTGCATCATAGTACGAAGATTCCATAGGAACATATGAAAAGTCTATGTCTTGTTCTTCTGGCAAAAGAATTGTTGACATAAGTTTTTCAGAAAGAACATCCTTAAGGAATGTTGTCTGATCATCATTGTCCTGAACATCATCCATAGCCTGAGCAATCTGACGTTCATACAAATCCTTATCAAGAGTATAAACTACATAGTAAGTAAACTCATAGTTGTAATCAGTTGCAAGCTTAGGAGACTTAACGTCAACCTTTGGAGTACGTGTCTTAATCCAGTAGTAATCTTCCTTTGAAAGACCATTCAAAGTTACGTTTGTCATAGTTGCAGAATAAATCTTAGCAGCCTTTACCTTCTGCTGTTCGTCTGACTGGCGAACTTCCATTTCTGACTGAACTGTCTGAGCAACAGTCTGTTCAATAGAAGAAGCAATTTCGGCACGTGCATCAACCTGATCTGTCCAAGCCTTCAAGAAGTCAAGGTCAGTACCCTTATTCTGAAGAATAAAAATCTGCTTGCTGTTAGGAATATCAAGCGATTTGCGAACGCGTTTTTCAGAACCGTCACCAATAGCAATAACCCAATCTGGTACAGCAGAACCAAGTGCAAGTCCCTGATAGTCAATAACTTCAGGACGTCCAGTGTTCATAATTGGCTCTTCACCTTTTAGTTTTAAAGTTGAACCACAAGAAGCAAGGGTTCCCAAAGCCAGAACAGTCAAAACAGACAAAATAACTCTTTTCATTTTACATCTCCTGAGCAAGGACATAGCCTTTTTTTTAGCCTGCCCTCATTATTTGTAATGTTATCTATATAAATAAAAACGCAGAAGTTAAAAGGTAACAAAGAAATGCAAAAATATTTTGAATTCGTAACATTGTAATGAAACAAAATCTTTTTTATAATACTTTTATGAGCAGAAAAACCATAGGATTTAATCCAGATGAAATAATTTTTTCGTGTACTACAGCCTGCAACTTAAAATGCGAACATTGTTTTGTAAATCGTGTCCCCCGCAAGCTTGATATTGAGCAGGCAATTACTTTCTTACGCAATTGTGCACAAAGCGGAAAAATTACTCGCGTAGGATTTACCGGCGGTGAACCCTTTTTATATATGGATTTTCTGCTTGCCCTTACAAAAGAAACTGTCTCTCTGGAATTGTTATTTGACCAGATTATGACAAACGGCGACTGGTGGAAGGAGGAATCGGATCTAAGGCAAACTCTTCAGACACTCTACGATGCCGGCTACGATGGAAAAATAGGGCTTAGCTGGGATGAATATCACGGACAAAGCACTGAACGCATGGAAATATTTATAGGTGTCGTGAAGGAAATTTTTGGGGAAGGTTCTGTAAATATTCAAACAGTTGAACAACCCCTGTCATTGTCGGGCTTGACCCGACAATCTAACAATAAGAACACGCTAATCAATAATACAGATTCCCGGGTCAAGCCCGAGAATGACAATGTACCTGTCTATACCCTCCCCCGCACCTACTCGTCCGACGACCCGCGGGCCTGGCAAAGTCGCCGCTGGTTTCGCGAAGACTATTGTCAGGGTCCCGGAAACATTCTTTATGTACACGCAGACGGAAACATTGCTCCCTGCTGTGGCTTTGCAAATGAAAATCCTGCACTATTTATTGGGCGCATAACCGACAGCTACGAAACAATCATGAATAACGCTGTCAGCAATGTTATGGTTCAGCGATGTTTTTCAGAAGGCTTATCACACTATCGCCGTCACGGTCTCAAAAAACAACTTCGTGCATGCGGCAAAAAACTCCCCGGCAAAACAACCGACATCTGCAGCTTCTGCGATTTTGTGTGTAAGCTTAAATAATGGCGCATTACACTTCTAAAACGCAACGCTCATTATATCCACGAAACAACGGATCATGTGTCAAAAAGGTAAAACCCTCTGCAATTGCCTGACTGAGCATAATACGGTCAAACGGATCATTGTGTGGAGGAGCAGATTCATCGCGTTTTAGACTTTCCAACTCCATTACATGATTGTCATCAACCGGAAGCTTATGATAGCCGGACATTTCACAAAAATGCATAAACTCTTTGCCGGAAATATTTATCTTGTTTTTATCATGTTTTATCTGAACTTCCCACATGGAGGCGATACTGTAATAAAATGAATTCTGTGGATTCAGAATTATCTTTTTAATCCCGTCATTCAGTCTTTTATCATGATTCATGGCCCATACAATTATATGTGTATCAAGCAAAAATTCATTCCGCCGCATAGTTACCTCCCTAGTCTATCATTCCGAACATACGGGCAATATCATCATCAGGTTCATCAAAGTCATCCGATATCCAGATTTTTCCCTCTGCCACACCAATTCTGCGCGAAACATCTTCCGGTTCAATGTAAACGATTTTCACTACAGGCTTTCCCGCACGGGCAACTATCACCTCTTCTTCTTCCCCACGCTCCAGCATTGCAATAATCTTTGAAAAATTAGTCTTTGCTTCCAAAACATTCATCTGGCACATAATGTCACCTCGCAATAAAAAAAATTAGTCAAGTTACTCTTAGTCAACCTGACTAGATTTTACAATAAGAAAAGGGAGATGTCAATATTTCGCCATATAGCGAGGCAAAGCCGAAGCAATCCACTTCTATCCCTATTGTTAAGTTGTAGATTGCCACGTCGCCCTCGGCTCCTCGCAGTGACGTTAAAATAAAAAACGCCCTGCACAAGCAGGACGTTTATCACATCATAAGATATTATTTATACTTAGTATTTCTCAAAAAAAAAGAGACTCCCTTATAAGGAGTCCCTTTTTCACTCATTAAACTAGATTCTAATTAATTAGCAGTTCTCTGAGAAATATTTGATAGTTCTAACCAGAGCGAGGAAAGGCGAGCAGTGCGCAGCGTTTACCGAGCGTGTGAATCGAAAGAACTATCAAATACTTCATATAAAAAAACCCGGCCTTAAAGACCGGGTTTCAATTATCAATAATAGCTAAACTTAGCAGTTTTCGCTGAAGTATTTGATAGTTCTAACCATCTGTGATGTGTATGAGTTTTCATTGTCATACCAAGAAACAACTTCTACCTGATATGTGTCGTCGTCAATCTTAGATACCATTGTCTGTGTAGCATCAAAGAGAGAACCAAAGCGCATACCGATGATGTCGCTTGATACGATCTGATCTTCGTTGTATCCGAAAGATTCTGTAACAGCCTTCTTCATAGCTGCGTTTACAGATTCCTTAGTAATATCCTTACCCTTTACAACTGCGAAAAGCATTGTTGTAGAACCTGTAGGTGTTGGAACACGCTGAGCAGATCCGATGAGCTTTCCGTTCAATTCAGGAATTACAAGACCAATAGCCTTAGCAGCACCTGTTGAGTTAGGAACGATGTTAGCAGCACCAGCACGTGCACGGCGGAGGTCACCCTTGCGGTGTGGACCATCAAGAATCATCTGGTCACCAGTGTAAGCGTGGATTGTAGACATAATTCCAGACTGGATTGGATAAGCATCATTCAAAGCCTTAGCCATTGGAGCAAGACAGTTTGTTGTACAAGAAGCTGCAGAAATGATGTTGTCGTTCTTTGTAAGTGTTGTGTGGTTTACATTGTAAACGATTGTTGGGAGGTCGTTACCTGCAGGAGCAGAAATTACAACCTTGCGTGCACCAGCGTCGATATGAGCCTGTGACTTTTCTTTTGAGCAGTAGAAACCTGTACATTCAAGTACTACGTCTACCTTGAGTTCGCCCCATGGACAGTCCTTAGCATCTTTTTCTGCATAAATCTTAAGAACTTTTCCGTCAACTGTGATTGTTCCTGCATCATCATCAGCTGAAACAGTGTGGAGGTTTTCACCAATCTTACCACAGTATCCACCCTGTGCTGTATCATACTTCAAAAGATGAGCAAGCATAGAAGGCTTTGTCAAATCGTTAATAGCAACGATTTCATAACCCTTTGCGCCAAACATCTGGCGGAAAGCCAAACGACCAATACGGCCGAAACCATTAATAGCAACTTTTACATCTGCCATAATTATATCTCCTAAAAAAATATTTTTTAAGTTGTTACCATATAATAGTGTTTTTTGGTGAAATAGTCTACATAGACGATTCTTTTTTGCGGTTATCAAAGTAGCCGCCGTCTTCAAGATAGCGTCTGCGTGTCATCAAAAGTGAAATAAGCTCGTTGTACATATTAAAATCTACTTCAAGAGCCATTGGAAGAAGGAAGTATTCTGTTTCGTCACAGTAACGTTCAATGAATTCTGGGTCTGTTACGTAGCCCAAAGAAATCATGTTTGAAATGCGGTCTGCACATTTAAGGATTTTTGCTTTCTGACTTCCGTAATCAAGAATACGTCGCAAAAATTCCTGTTTAGATTCGTTCTGGCGACGGGTCACTTCAAGAACGATTTCAAGAACATCCGGGCCTTCAGGATCGCAGTGGATAATCTGATTTTTGTCAAAGCCTTCTATATCTTCTACAGTATCATGAACAATTGAGGCTTTAAGAAGAACTGAATCTATATATCCGTAATCAATGAGAATTGCAAGGGTATCCATCTGATGGCGGAACATGTTTCCACCGGCATGACGTTCTTTTCCAATAAGACCTGTTGCAAGCTGCATATATGGAGCAAGACGCATATCCGAAAGCTGCTGCATTGCTTCAGTATCCATTTTTTTGGAACGTTCGGTTTTCATCTCATATTTCTGCTTTGCCATTTACAATTCCCCCTTCTCCACCTTTATAAAATCCTCAAACTGATTTCCAAAAATATCAGAGCCGTCTCCGTAAAAATAATTCTGCGATCTCATCAGCAAAAGATGCCAGCGTTCATTCCCCTTATCATCGGCAAGAGGTGCAGCAGAATAAAGAAAGTCTCCGGAATAAAATTTTATGAGCTGACCAGCATCGTAGTTGCCCACCTTCTTTCCATTTTCGTAGCGTTCACATTCTGTAAAATCGAACTTTATTTTTTTTGAATTAATTTTGTAGGTGCCGTTCCACACGATAATGTTTGACGAATCTGCATAAGAAACTCTGAGCATTACCTTGTGGCCCGGCGACAAAATCAGATGATGATAGTAAAGGTCTGCATTGTTGTCCAGGTTCTGCATTACCCACTGGCTGTCGTAAAAAGGACTGTTTTTTTCATTAAAGCAGCCTGCAAGCAGCAGAGAAAGAAGAACTGTAGAAACAAACAGACCAATCTTTTTCACTACATAAGCTCCTTAAGGTAGCCCTTAAGTGTTTCTATCTTACGCTGACTTTCTGCAAGGCGGTCACGTTCTTCCTGAATAAGGTTTTCTGGAGCGTGCTTTGCAAAGTTACCGTTGAGTTTGTTTTCGCTCATGCGGGCATAGCCTTCTTCTTTTTCCAGAGTTTTCTGGAAACGAGTAACCAGCTGTTCCTTATTGATATTTTCATCAACAAGAATAAATGACTCAAAGCCTTTGCCTACAGTTCCAATTGAACTTTCCGGTTTTGCTTCAACAAAATCAACCTTTGCAATACCTGCCAAAAGCTGAATCATTTCAACCTTTTCTTTACAAACTTCAGCTTCGCTTCCCTTTTCTACACGGATAGCAATATTGATTTTATTTGCAGGATCAATACCACAGTCTACGCGAAGAGCACGGGTTTTACCAATGAGCTCTTTAAGAACTTCAAATCGTGCTTCAATCTGTGCGTTTTCGCGGGCAGCTGTATCTTCCGGATATGGTGCATTGAAAAGCATACCTGCGTATTCGATGTTGATTGCGACAGATTGTCGGGTCGAGCCCGACAATGACACATCGTTTG
>JAGCTZ010000136.1 GCA_017963165.1 Treponema sp. | reverse complement strand
GCTGAACGCTGTGGTATGTTCTATGTAAACAACCGCTGGCTTGGTGGTATGCTTACAAACTTCTCTACAATCAAAAAATCACTTCAGCGCCTCAAGAAAATCGAAAAGATGGAAATTGATGGCACATTCGAAAATCTTACAAAGAAAGAAGTTGCTGCTCTCCAGAAGGAAAAGGCTAAGCTCGAAAAGAACCTTGGCGGTATCAAGGAAATGAAAGAACTCCCTGGATGTATCTTCATTATCGATACACACAAGGAACAGCTTGCAGTTGCAGAAGCTCGCAGAATGGGTATTCCAATCATTGCTGTTGTTGATACAAACTGTAACCCAGAAGGTATTGACTACCCTATTCCTGGAAACGATGACGCTATCCGCGCTATCTCTTTGTTCACTTCTATCATTGCAAATGCTGTAATTGAATCAGACAACGAAGCTGGTCTTAAGATTCTTGAAAACCTTAATGACGACGAAGAAATCGTTACTGATGCTGCAAAGAAAGATGAAGATGAAGAAATTGTAGACTACTCTAACTATCAGCCTACAGAAATTAAAGAAGAAGACCGCGAAGCTGACGAAGCTGAAAGTCTTGTAGACGAAGATAAGATTTATAAGGACTAATATATGGCATTTACAGCGAGTGATATTAAAAACCTGCGCGAAATGACAGGTGCCGGAATGATGGAGTGTAAAAAAGCACTTACAGAATGTGATGGTAATATTGACGAAGCAGCAAAATATCTTAAAGAAAAAGGTTTAGCTGCTGCTGCAAAACGTGCTGACCGCGCTACTGCAGAAGGACGTCTCTTTATCCGCAATACTGGAGACAAAGTATATGTTGTTGAACTTACATGTGAAACAGACTTTGTTGCAAAGAATGCAGATTTTATTGCTCTTGGTGACAAGATGCTCGATGTAACAATTGAAAAGGGTTACACAAAGGTAGAAGAAGAACACACAAAGATGCTTGAACCACTCAAGGTTTCTATCCGCGAAAACATGAACGTTGCAAAGGTAGAAGTTATTGATGTTCCAACAGGCTGCACAGCTTCTTTCTATATCCACTCAGACAACAAGACTGGTGCTGTTGTAGTTATCAGCGGATCACAGGCTGATGTTGTTAAGACATTTGCTTATGACTGTTGTCTCCACATTGCAGCATTTACACCAGCTTACACATCTAAGAAAGACGTTCCACAGAGCTACATTGATGAACAGAAAGAAATCTTCAAGGCTCAGATGGATCAGGATGAAAAGATGGCTTCAAAACCAGAAAATGTTAAGGAAGGAATCTTACAGGGTAAGATTAACAAGCACCTTGCAGAAATCTGTTTCGAAGACCAGATGTTCGTAAAGGACGACAAAAAGACTGTAACTGCAAAACTCGCAGAAGTTGGAAAAGAAGCAGGAGCTACTCTTGCATTCGTAACAGCAAAGCTTTTCGTACTTGGAAAATAAATTGTCATATGCGGCCCTTCGAGAGCCTCAGGGACCGCATTTCATTATATAACAATTGGGGTCCCTGAGGCTCTCGAAGGGTCCCCAACAAGGAGATTAAAAATGGCTGAAAACACAGAAGAAAGAATGGAAAAGACTATTGCGTCTTTGAAAGATTCTTTAAACACTATCAGAACTGGACGTGCCAACGCTGCAATCTTTGATAAGGTTCGCGTAGATTATTACGGCACTAAATCACCGCTTAATCAGGTTGCCACTATTCAGATTCCAGAAGCAAGATCTGTAATAATTCAGCCGTTTGACAAATCTCTTATAAGCGAAATCGAAAAGGCAATTCAGATTGCTGACCTTGGCTTTAACCCATCAAATGACGGAAAGGTTATCCGCATTACAATTCCTGCACTTACAGCAGATCGCAGAAAGGAGCTTGTAAAGCAGGCAAAAACAATTGCAGAAAACAGCCGTACAGCAATCCGCAATATCCGTCGTGACGGAAACGATGACCTTAAAAAACAGCAGAAAGATGGAGTTTTGACAGAAGATGGTCTTAAAACAGAAACTGACAAGCTTCAGAAACTGACTGACAAATACATCGAAGAAATTAACAAAATCTACGATGCAAAAGAAAAGGAAATCCTTAACTAATAATGTCTTTAGATAAAGAAAATCTTCCGCTTCATGTTGCCATTACGATGGACGGGAACGGAAGATGGGCTACACAAAGAAAACTACCCCGCTCTGCTGGTCATGACAAAGGGCTTCACACAGTAAAAACAATTGTTAAAGCAGCGTCAGATCTTGGAATTAAACATCTTACACTTTACATTTTTTCTACAGAAAACTGGAAACGTACAGAAGCCGAGGTAGGTTTCTTAATGAATCTAATTCATACACATCTTAAACAGGAGCTTGACTTTTATAAACAGAATGGAATCAAGCTTAATCATATTGGTGATTTGGAAGCTTTGCCCGATGCAATAAAAAAAGACATTACAGAGGCAATTGATGATACAAAAACCTTTACCGGTATGATTTTAAATCTTGCCATTAATTATGGTGGCAGAGATGAAATTATTCGCGGAATTAAAAAAATAATTAAAAACGGTACAAGCGAAGATCAGATTACTGAGGATCTTGTTTCTAAATCGCTTGATATGCCACAAAGTCCTGACGTTGATTTATTAATCCGTACAGGCGGAGAGAAACGACTCAGTAATTTTTTACTTTGGCATGTACCTTATGCCGAGCAAATTTACATAGATACGCTGTGGCCGGACTACACTGTAGAGCAATTTTATGATAATATAAAAGAGTTCCAGCATAGGAACAGACGGTTCGGAGCAGAAAAAAGCGTAAAAAACGGGTAATTTATGAACAAAGTAACAAAACGACTTTTAGTATTTTTCATTGGCGTTCCTTTAGTTATAGGAATCGTGTCGCTATATTTTTACAATCATATTGCCCTTAATATACTTGCAGTAGTTGCTTCTGCTTTTGGAGCAAACGAACTGCACAACATGTGCAGTAACAAAGTTAAAATGTTCCCAAAAACTCTTGTTATCATTCTTACTGCTGCATTACCTTTCCTTGCATATAATTTTATTCTTCTAGATCTGGATCTTTCAAATCTTACATGGATAATGTTCTTTGAAATATTCTTATTCATGGGTATAGAAGCCTTATTTTCTAAATCTTTTGAAGATTCAATAATAAAAATCTCGCTAACTTTTCTTACAATTTTCTACAGCGGATTTATGATTACCTTTGTAACAAGACTTACATCTATAAAAGAATACGCAACTATTTTTATTTCTTTATATTTTATTCTTGTATTTATGTGTGATTCCGGAGCATGGTTCTTTGGAATCCTGTTTGGAAAAAGTACAAGAGGTGTTTTTGCCGCAAGTCCAAATAAAAGTCTTGTAGGCTTTTTTGGCGGTATTATAACTTCTATTGCCTGCGGTATTTTATTCAAAATAATTTTCCCTGAAATCTTTTTTGGAACAGTATGGAAAATCATTCTTGTTTCCTTCGCCACTGCTTTAGCAGCAATTGTCGGAGATTTAATTGAATCTGTATTTAAACGCTCTTGTGGTGTAAAAGACAGCGGAAATTTAATTCCAGGTCGAGGCGGCATGCTTGATTGTCTTGATTCTCTTATTCTTGGAGCACCAATTTACTATATTGGAATTCACTTTTTATATCTTGTAGCAAGAACATGAAACGAGTATTAGTTTTGGGCTGTACCGGCTCAATCGGAACAAATGCCCTGAATATCATTAAATATATGCCTCAGGATTTTATGCTTTGTGGAGTACAGGCTCATACAAATAAAGAGCGTGTAATAGAAATTTCTACAAAAGCAAAATGTCCTTATCTTATTACATGCGAAGATAATTCAAAAGAAGCATTTCAAAAGCTTATTTATGAATCAAAACCAGATATTGTTGTAAATGGAATAAGCGGTTCTGCTGGACTTCTTCCTTCAAAAATAGTTTTAGAAAATGGAATAAATCTTGCACTTGCAAATAAAGAAACAATCGTAATGGCAGGTCCTATAATAAAAGAACTTGCTTATGATAAAGGTGCAAAAATTCTTCCCGTAGATTCTGAACATTCTGCCATTTTTAATCTTATAGAAAAGATTGGAAAAGAAAATGTTTCTAAAATATTAATTACAGCAAGCGGTGGACCATTCAGAACTCTTACAAAACCTGAGCTTGAACAGGTTACTATTGAACAAGCATTAAATCATCCAACCTGGCAGATGGGACGAAAAATCACAGTTGATTCCGCAACTCTTGCAAATAAAGGGCTTGAAGTTATAGAAGCAGCTTATCTTTTTGATGCACCAGTTGATAAAATTGAAGTCGTTGTTCATCCTCAAAGCTTAATTCATTCTCTTGTAAGAACGAATGACGGAATGCTTTATGCTCAGATTTCAGAACCAGATATGAAACATCCTATTTTAAGTGCACTTACCTGGCCTGAAAATAAAGAAAACTATTTAGAACCTTTTGATCTTTTTGATAAAACAATGACATTCTTTAAGCCAAGACTCCAGGATTTCCCGATGCTCAGTTATGCTTTTGAATGTGTAAAATTTGGAAAAGCCTACCCTATTGCTTTTAATGCTGCTAATGAAGTTGCAGTAAATGCATTTCTTGAAGAAAAGATTACTTTCCAGACAATTTCACGTATTGTTCGTTCTGTTCTTGATAAAAACTGGAATTCAAAAATCGTAACTTTCGAAGATGTTTTTGCAGCCGATGAAGAAGCAAGAAAATATGCGGCGGAGCTTATATGAAATGGATATATGGAATTCTCTGTCTCTTCTTTCTGATATTGTTTCATGAATTCGGACATTTTCTTGCTGCTAAACTTTTTGGTGTAACAGTTGAATCCTTTTCAATTGGTTTTGGACCAGTTCTTTTACATCGTACAATAAAAGGAACAGATTACAGACTTTCTCTCATTCCTCTTGGCGGCTATTGCGGCATGAAAGGTGAAAATGAATTTAAAGAAGCAATTGAACAGAATCTTAAAGAAGTAAACGGCACACCTGATTCTCTTTATGGAATCCATCCGCTTAAACGCGCTGCTATTGGTTTTACCGGTCCTTTTTTTAATTTTATTTTTGCAGTTTTTTGTTTTTCAATGATAAATGGAATTGGTTATACATATTATGCATATTCGAACAAAATCACTCTTGCAGATGAGCTTTATGAAAATTCAAGTACAGCAGCTAGAGATGGTGGTCTTTTATCCGGAGACGAAATAATAAGAATAAATGAAAAATCAATTTCTGATTTCAGCGAAATTATTGAAGAAGTTTCCGTTCGTCCCGATGAAGATTTGAAAATTACAGTTTTACGCGACGGAAAAGAACTTGTATTTACAGTTCATTCAGAATTAGATAAAGAAACAGGAACAGGAAAAATTGGTGTTGCAGCAGATACAGAAAGTTTAACAGAAAAACATACACCAGAATATAATTTCTTTGAAGCAATCGGCCATGGAATTGCAGACAGCTTTGAATATGTAGGTCTTACTTTTAAAAGTATTGGAATTCTTTTTAAAGGTGTAGATCTTAAAAATGCTATTGGCGGACCAGCACGCGTTACAGATATGCTTGGAACAACTGCAAAAGAAGGTTTTTCTGCAGGTTTTAAGATTGGTTTTATAACGCTTGCAAATATAATGGCCGTTATAAGTATTTCACTTTTTATAATGAATCTTCTTCCAGTTCCTGTGCTTGATGGTGGACTTATTCTTATTGCAATAATTGAAACTATTTCCAGAAAAAAAGTACCGCCTAAAATTCAATATTATATTCAATTTATAGGTTTTGCATTTATCGGAATTTTGTTTATAATAGGATTAATTGGAGACATCACATATTTTGTTTCCGGAGCTAAGTAAAATGAAAAGAAAAACAACATTATCAATATTTATAATTGCACTTTACGCAATCACAACAACAAAGCTTTTTGCACAGGCGCATATATCAACACAATCTCATCAGGCACAGGTAAATTGTGTTCGTGCTGTTCCAGTTACTTCTGGTAATGATTTTGAATATTTTACAGCAGGTGATGATGGCTTTTTAATTCGCTGGAACGAAAATAATGAAGGTGAACACTATCAGATTTCTGATGTTGGAATTAAACTTATTGCAGTTTCTCCAAACGGAAATCTTGTTGCTGTTTATGAAAGTGACGGTGGTTCTGTTAATAAAGTAAGTGTCTGGGATTGGCGTACACTTACAAGAAAAAAATTCTGGCGATTTTCTGATTCAATTACTTCACTAGAATTTTCTTCTAAAGGAACTTACCTGATTGTTGGTACAGCTTCTGTCGATGGCGTAATTTTTTATAATACTTCAAACTGGTCTAAAATAAATAAAATTAAAGCAAATACTGGAATTGTAAATTACATTCATACAAGTGATACAGAAAAAACAGTGGTTTTTTATTCTCCAGCAGGAAATCTTTCATATTACAATATGCAGACAGGACAACTCAAAGAAAAATTTACAGTTATACAGGGATTAAATCAGCCGTTACTCTATAACAGTAATAAATTCCTTGCAGGCGTAAAAGATAATACAATATATATTATTAATGCATACAAAGGAACCGCTGTAACTTCCATTAAATCTCAGAATCCTATCATTCTTTCTACACACAAGGATTCTAATCTTTATTATCTTGAATATGATGGAAAAAATAATTATGAACTTAAGATGCTCGAAAATCTTGATGGACAGAAGGTTTCTAATCCAAGACTTGTAAAATCATTTAGAGGTCCAAGAGGAAGCGCTGCCGTTCACACAGGAATAAAAAACTATACAGAAATTCTTTTAGGAAGCAAAACTGGTTCTGTTTATAAAACAGATAATGACCCTTCCCTTTCTACAACAAATCTTCCTGAAATTACAGAAAACACATATTCAAAAATTCTTGATATCTGCAAGGCACCTACAGATTTTTACTTCCTTACAGATAAAGCAGTTTTTAAATCGTCTTATGATTCAGGAATTGTAAATAAAATCCTAACTTCAAATGATCAGACAAATATCATTAATTTTGATGATAACAATATTATTTTGTGGTCCGAATCTACAAGAAACAAAGTTCAATCTGTAAATCTTACTACAAAATTACCAACAGATTTATTTACTCCAACAGGAAACATTCAGACTCTTCGACTTGGAAGTATTGGAGAAAAGAAATATCTTATCGAAATAGAAAGTAATTCTCTTATTCATCTTTATGATTTTACAAATAAAACCTTTAAGGAAGTTTATTCCGGTACCGGTATTCAGGATGCAGTTATCTGCGATAATGGAAATATGTATATTGCAAAATCTGCAGCATCAAATCCTCAGGTTCCTTTGATTTGTGTAAATCTTGATACTTATGAAACTGTTCCACTTTCTCTTAAAGGAAACGTTTCTTTTGGTCTTAGTACGGACGGTTCTCTTGTATATGGAATTGTAGTACAGTCTGATGAAAATGTTCAGACAACTTATGTTTATTCATACAATACAAATTCTAATAAGCCTACAAATCTTCTTAAGTTCTCTGAAGAAGATGCGGAAGCCTTTACTTACATTTATGGAAACATTCTTTATACGAATATCGGTAAGAACAAGCTTTACTGCTATAATATGACTACTAAGAAAAATTTCGCTTACAACAGATCTGCATCAATTCCTAAGAGTGTTGCTCAGAATGGAAACCGTGTTGTTATTTTGAATAATAATGGAAGCATTTCCTGGTGCAGTTCTAATAACGCAAGTTTGCAGGCAGATTGGTATTTAACTACAGATGAACAATGGTATGAATTTTAGAAATCATCTTTGATGATTTCTAAAATTCATACCGATGAGTATTTTGCTCGCTCGCAAAAGGCTCGCGTTTTTTTGCTTTGCAAAAAAACCGCAAAAACTCACGCTCGAAATCAAATAAACTATAATAGATATTAAACCCAGTCGTTTGTATTTATACCACAACCGCGCATAAGAGCTTCGCTGTAGATTCCCATGTAACCGTCAACTGAGCGGTCCCAGCTAAAGTCTTTTTTCATACCTTTTAGCTGCATCTTTTTAATATGCTCTTTCTTGTTATAATATGCGTAAACAGCCCAGCCTACAGTATCGTAAATTGCTCCTGGCGTAAGTGAATCAAACAGGAAGCCAGTTCCATCACCAGTTGCTTCGTTATACTGCTCTACAGTGTCTGCAAGGCCACCTGTTCTTCTTACAATAGGTAAAGTACCATATAGCATAGAATACATCTGGTTCAAGCCACACGGCTCATATCTGGAAGGCATAAGGAAGAAATCAGAACCTGCTTCTATAAGATGGCTCAAGCTTTCATCATAACCAATATATGCTCTAAGATTTGGAAGTCGTTCCTGAATTGCTTTTATTTCATCTTCACACCATTTTTCGCCGCTTCCAAGAATTGCAAACTGAATATCCATATTTACACACATAGAGAAAATAGAACCATATGTAGGAGCAAAAACTTCTGCAATTCCCTTTTGATCTGCAAGACGTGTAACAATACCAATAAGCGGTACATCCGGTTTTACAGGAAGTCCCATTATTTTCTGGAGCTCTGCTTTACAAACTGCTTTTCCAGATAAATCCTTTACATCATAATTTTTTGGGAGCAGCTTATCTTTCTTTGGATTCCAGGTATCAAGATCACAACCGTTTAATACACCGCGGACACAATCAGCTCTTACTCTTAAAAGTCCATCAAGTCCAAAACCACCTTCCATAGTCTGCATTTCGTCTGCATAAGTTGGTGAAACAGTTGTAATCATATCTGCACAGGAAATAGCAGATTGTAAAAGATTTATACTTCCGTTACGTTCAAGTCCAGCACCATAATAAAGGTTCCAGTCTAATCCAAGTGCAGGGAAAGAACTTTCGGGATACCAACCTTGATAGCCTAAATTATGAATAGTGAAAACACTTGCTGTATGTGCAAAATATCCGTTACGGCAAACATGCTTAAGAAGGACCGGAACTAGTGCACAGAACCAATCGTGAGCATGCATAATATCAGGATACCAGCCTAAGAAACGGCAGAGTTGAAAAGCTCCATGACACAAAACTGCAGAACGATAAGGATTATCATGAAAATCCGGTTCGGCTTTTGTTCCGTAAATTCCATCACGACCAAAAGCTTGTTCATGATCAATAAAATATACAGGAACATCTGTTCCAGGAAGATCTGCTTTATAGAATTTTACCCAGGTTTCTATCTGACCTGCAGCAACTGCAACAGGTTCATCAATAGCTGTTAGCTTTGTACGATCAATTTTGTAAAAACGAGGCATAACGATTTTGACATCGTGTCCCTGTTTTCGTAAGCTTATGGCAAGTGCACTTACAGCATCTGCAAGTCCACCAGTTTTTGCAAAAGGAACTGTTTCAGAAGTTACCATTAAAATTTTCATTATTTTTCTCCATTCACAGCTTTATAAAAAGCTTCACGACTATTTAATATTGTTTTTTCCGAACAGCAATATGCAATTCGGAACCAGCCTTTGCCTCCAAAGCTTGAGCCAGGTGCACAAAGAATATTGTATTCTTTAAGATGATTAGTAAATGCAAGATCATCATCATTCCAGCCGTCAGGAACTTTTACAAAAAGATAAAAAGCACCTTCAGGCATTGCGTATTTTAATCCTGCATAATCCATTATTTCTATAAGTTCATTTCTACGTTTTTCATAAAGTGAATAATCGCATTCACAATCCCAGCTTTTTGCAATAACCTTCTGGAAAAATGCCGGTGCATTTACATAACCAAGAACACGTGTAGCAAAAATTGCAGCTGCAATAAAATCCTTTGCTTCTTTGCAAGCTGGATTTACACAAATATAACCGATTCGTTCGCCAGGCACACTTAAATTTTTAGCAAAGCTTGTAACAACAACAGAATTTTCATATTTAGGGAAAGCCGCACTAACTTTTTTTCCACCATAAGTTATTGCACGATAAGGTTCATCACAAATAAGGTATGGATATCGTCCTGTTTTTTTACCATGCTCATTAAGGACATTTGCCACTGCTGTAAGTTCATCATCTGTATAAATTCTTCCACTTGGGTTATTTGGAGAATTAATAATTATAGCAGCTGTTTTTTCGTTTAATGCAGCTTTTATAGTATTTTCATCAAGACCAAAATCAGACTTTGTTGAAACCCGAATTATTTCGCCACCATGATTATGAATATAATGGTCATATTCTGTAAAATATGGACAAGGAACTATTACTTCATCACCAGGATTCAACAAGGCTTTTAAGGTTGCATTTAATGCGCCGGCAGCTCCTACAGCCATAACAACACATTCCATAGGAATATCAACTCCTTGTTCTCTGGAAGTTTTCTTTGCCATAGCTTCTCTTGCAAACGGATATCCTGCATTCTGCATATATCCATGACAATTTGGAGAAGTATCCATTGCTACTTCTTTTATTGCATCTATTACTTTTTGTGGCGGGTCTAAATCTGGATTACCAAGACTAAAATCATATACTTTATCTGCACCATATTTTGCTTTTAATACAGCACCTTCTTCAAACATCTTGCGGATTACACCGGCAGAAGGACTTTCAACAAGTGATTTAATATTTTTTGATATCATAATGAATATATTATACCACAAAACATCAAATAATTCAAAAAATTAGAATATTCTTATCTTTCTTATCTTTTGAAACTAATATAACTATTATGGGTTTTATTGAACAGAATGCAATTTTTAACTATAATGGAGGTATGTGCAATATGAAACGTATATTCAAATGCATAATTTTTTCACTTACATTCTTATTTATTTCTCAGAACCTTTTTTCAGGTGAATTATTTAATAAAAAACTTACAACAGAAGAACAGGCAACCCTTAATAAAGGCGAAGTTCTTATCAAAAATATTGCATATCAAAAAAATATGTGTGTAAATTCAGGCTATAACAAGGATGTAGATTCATTAATTGAAGAAATTAAAGACTTAAATCCTAAATATCTTGCAGAAATTATTCAAATTAAGCCATATAAAGGAAATGAAGATCTTCCTGAAAAGCTTACTCAAATGCTTTATAACGTTTCTGATTATGTAGGTATTCCTTATTATTCAACAAGACATAACAAATGGTATGATCTTTATGATTCTGCTGAAATTGTTTCCGAAAAAATCATTACAAGCAATTCAGCAAAAGAACAAAAAGAATTACAGGCAGATTTTCTTATGGATCCTTTTGGTACAATCCATGAAACAATTTATCTTACAAAAACACCGGCATCTGTTTATTATTCATCGGTAAATAACAATAAACTAAGATATAAAGATGAATTCGACTGTGTATGGCCTAACAAGCTTAAAATCTGCATTGTTTTAATCAGATATGGAGATAACTGGCTTTTATATGGAATTGGTGGTGTAAATGCTCCAAGAATTCCATTTTTTACTGAAAGAATTGAAACATCATTTATAAACAGAATTAATACATTCTGCAATTTTATATTTACAAAATTTTAAGGCGGAAAAAATGATTTGGCTTATCGGTTGTAAAGGAATGCTCGGTACCGAGGTTGCAAAACACTTAGATCAGAATAAATACCATTGGGTAGGAACAGATAAAGAAATTGATATTACAGATGCAGATGCCCTTATGTCATTCGTAAAATCTGTAGAAACAGCTTCTTATCTTGATACTTCCAGCAATGATAAGCATATAAAATGGATAATCAACTGTGCCGCTTATACAAATGTAGATAAGGCAGAAGAAGAACCAGAGCTTGCTGATAAGCTTAATAATATTGGTGCATTAAATATTGCAAGAACAGCACGTTCAATTGGTGCAAAATTAATTCACATTTCTACAGATTATGTTTTTGATGGCAATGGAAAAGAGCCTTATACAGAAGATATGCCTAAAGCTCCGCTTGGAGTTTATGGAAAAACAAAATCAGACGGCGAAGATGCCATTCAAAAAGAAATGACTCAGTTCTATATTTTACGTACAGCCTGGCTTTATGGTTTTAATGGTAAAAATTTTGTATACACCATGACAAAACTTATGAACTCTCATAACGAAATTCGTGTTGTTAATGATCAGAAAGGTACCCCAACCTTTGCTTGCGATCTTGCAGAAACAATTATTAAAATAATCGAAAAGTCTGACAATGCAACAGAAGCCTTTGGAAAACATAGTGCACCTTCTTCAGGAATCTATCATTTTACGAATGGTGGTGATACAAACTGGTATGAATTTGCAAGTGAAATATACAGACTTGGCCGTAAATATGGAAAAATTACACAGGAATGTAAAGTAAATCCTTGTACAACAGAAGAATATGGTGCAAAAGTCCAGAGACCAGCTTATTCTGTTTTGAGTAAAGATAAAATCTGTAAAGAACTTAAAATTAAACTTCCAGACTGGAAAATCAGCCTGGAAAAATTTATTAAAAATTCTAGATTTAATCCGCTTTAATAAAGCTTATAACATCCTTGCCATCTGCTCAACGGTAACAGGTCGTGAAAAATAAAAGCCCTGCTGAATATCACAGCCTACAGATTTTAAGAAATCACTTTGCTGAGAGGTTTCGACACCTTCGCACAAGGTTGTAATATCAAGCTGGTGTGTCATATTAATAATATTTGAAATGATTACACGTTCTTTCTTTTCAAGGCTGTCTGTCTGCAAAAAGCATTTATCCATTTTAATAATATCAATTGGAAGCTCACTTAAAAGATAAAGCGATGAATAACCAGAGCCAAAATCATCCATCGAAACCTTAAAGCCCATTTCGTGGAAGGTACGGATAAATTTCATTGCTTTTGCAGTATCTACCATACATACAGTTTCTGTTATTTCAAATTCTACATATTTTGGCGGAATCTGATATTCCTGTTGAAGTTGTTTTATATAATTGATTATATCAAGCTTTTTGAAATGCTGACGTGAAACATTTATGGAAATTGGAACAATTTTTAGGCCTGCATTAATTCTTTCAGCAATAAACTTAAAGACTTCCCTATACATAAAGTAATCAACCTGAATAATCTGCCCACTTCGTTCGATAATTGGCACAAATTGATCTGGTTGAATAATTAACCCACTAGGCTTTTTCCAGCGGACAAGAGCTTCTGCTCCACTAACCTCGCCTGTTGTTGAATTTATCTTTGGCTGATAATATGGAATAAGCTCGCCGTTAGTTATTGCTGCATCAATTGTAGACAGAATTTCTATTTCGTGATTAATTCTGGAAGCCATTTCTTCTTTGAAAACAACAACAGATTCTTCTGTATTGTTTTCTCTGGCAATTTTTCTGGCAAGATTACAGTTTGAAATTACAGTTTCTGCATCGATATTGTTGTTTTCTTTTGTAATAAAATATATACCTGTACAGATTCTAAGCCTGTTACATTTATATTTTAATCTTAGCTCATTTTCAATAAGCATATTTCGTGTGCATATCTGTTGATGTAGAATATCTTCGTCATGAATGTCATATACACCTACTGTTACCATGTTATCTGAAACAACGCGGGAACCGTAAAGAAAGCTTTCTTTATTACTTTGAAGTAATTGTGCATAATCGGCAAGCAGATCGTTTCCTGTTTTATAGCTGTAAGTGTCATTGAAATACTTAAAATGTTTTATATCGCTGTAATCAATGACAATAATCTGGTCTTCGATATTTTCTATAAGGGATTGTAGTTTAGGAACAAACTCTTCGTAACTGTCTAAGCCTGTAAGTGCATCTTTCATTTTTTTAATTACCTCATACTTTTTTTTTAAATATATTATAAACTAAAAAAGTACATTTTACAAATAAAAAAAAAAGTAAAACAAAGTAAAATATTCACAATAATTCATATAAAAAATACAAGCTGCTCACGTGAAAATTGGAGTGCGTCTGCGCGCTTCGCGGCTATTATGATGCAGCCGCACACCAATTTTCAATTCGCAGCTTGTATTTTTCGATTTTTTTTATTTGTAACATTTACTTTATGTTGATGGTTATATATAATGAAAGGAGTTTATAAGGAATTGACTATGAAAAAATTACTTTTATTATCTGGTATTGCTTTAATTTTTACTTTGATGTTTTCTGGTTGCGGGAATTATATTTTTGATGATGATGAAGATGATTATAGATATTTAGGTTGGGAAGAAACAGAAGGTTATGTAGAAGCAACTACAACAAAAAACGAAAGAACTGGAAAAGATACAACAACTTATAGATTTGTTTCTGGTACTCATCCGGATGATAAAACAATTGCTGTTTTATATAAACACAAATATGATAAAAGACGAACTCCTAATTGCAATTTTATTGTAAAAACTGTTCAAACAGATTTAGAGCACGATATTGTAAATGAATATGTTAAAGATGACGATAAATCTGATTATTTTACAATAACTTCAAATCAATATACAAAGAATACAGGTTTTATTTTCTATTGTGATGACGAATATATTTATGTTATTAATAATCTTTTTTCATTAAATTATCTTGAGCATGATGATTCGAATCAAAAAAATAAAGCTGAATGTCGTTTTGAAATTATAATTTCAGGAATTTCTAAAAATCTAAGAATTGACATGGATTATAATACGTCTCAAAACAATAAGCCGTATTAATTAATACAAATCCTTCTTTCTCCAGTTAATGCTCATCAAAAGGCCCATGCAAATCATTACGGTAAGCAATGAAGAGCCGCCGTAGGAAAGGAAAAGAAGCGGAATACCGGTAATTGGCATTATTCCCATTACCATTCCAACATTAATAAAGAAATGGAAAGTTATCATTCCAAATATACCGGAAGCAATGTATGAGCCATATCTGTTTGGACAATGTCTTATAATCATAAGTATTCTTATAAAGATTGAAAAATACAAGGTAAATACAACACAACCGCCTAAAAAGCCCAATTCTTCGGAAAGGATACTGAAAATAAAGTCGGTGCTTTGTTGTGGTAAGAAGCGGTAATGACTTTGGGTTCCATTTAAAAAGCCCTGACCTACAGGACCGCCTGCACCAATTGCAATTTTTGACTGAATAATATTCCAGCCCGAGCCCAACGGATCTGTATTTGGATTCATAAAAACGATAAGACGTTTTATCTGGTAGTATTTAAGTACTTTTGAAAAGAGCATGGAACCTATCAGCGAAAAAGCAAGAATTGAAAAGCCATAAGAAATCCATATCATATATTTTGGGAAATGAAAATATTTTCTAAGAATTAAGCTTATTGAAGCAATAAAACTAGCAGTAAAAATTAGAATGATTCTGAATTTTGTATTAGTTAGAATTGTAATGACTGCAACCGGTTGCGAAGCAATTTCCGAATTCCATACAGGCAGTATTGCAAAAACTATTGTTAATAAACCGAATGAAAGTATATAAAGCAGATATCTTATTGGAATATCAGCAATAAAGCACATAAAAAGAAATATAGGAATATAAACGCTGGCTGTTCCCATATCAGGCTGAATAAGTATAAGTCCCATTGGCAGCAGCATAATTCCTGTTGCAAAAATAAACCTCTTTAAAGGATTTTCATTTTTACTGTCATCAAGATATCTTGCCAGATATAATATAAACAGGACTTTTCCAAATTCAGAAGGTTGTATTCCAAATTCTCCTATACCAATCCAGCTGCGGGCACCGTTTACTAGCCTACCAAAGATTCGTGTATAAATAAGAATTACAATCAAACCTATATATAGCCAGGGAGAAATCATTTCTAGTCTTCTGTAATCATAAATTGTCATGATTATAAGACAGACAAGTCCTATTGCAGCCCAGATAATCTGTTTTTTATATTCATTTGTTACAGAAATACCTTCGGAGTTTATACTGGAAGAATAAATGAACATTATGCCCATTGTAACTAAAACGGCAATAACAAGAAGGAGAAAATAATCAAACATTCCTAAAACTTTATTTTTCATATCTGTTTCCTTTTTCTTATTATTCCATTCGTCCCTGATTTACATTCTGCTGATTTATAAGATATTCAAATCCAAGTTCGTGAATTGCTTCATCAAAAGTCTGATTTGCAAAATATCCCTGAATAATAATATTTGTACAATATGGGGCCCACCATTCCCATGTATTGCAGGCTTCGACAATTGTTGCTACACAAATTCTATCTTCCGGCGGAGCATCATAAGGAGCATAAGCAACAAGCCAGGAATGCCAGCTCTGTTCATTTTTTCTATTAGGATTACTGTAAGGTTCAACTTCAGCAGTACCAGTTTTACAGGCAATTTGAACAATTTTGTTATTCATTGGATATTGAGGAGTACCATCTGTTACTGTATAACGTAAAGCTTCCTGTATTTCTTTCCATACAGCATTATCAATTGTAGATTCTGTTAAAACTGTTGGCTGTACTTCGGAAATAACTTCGTCTGTTACCGGATCGCGGACTTCTTTTAAAAGATGCGGCTTATAAATAACACCTTCATTACTTACCATTGCAATCATATTTGCAAGCTGCAGCGGAGTTGCTTCCATAAAGCCCTGACCGATTGAACAAGACATTGTATCTCCACCAACCCATTTTTCATGATATTTTTTCTGTTTCCATTCTGCAGTAGGTACAAGACCTGTTACCTGACTTGGTAAATCAATCTGAGAACTTTGTCCAAAACCAAATTCCTTTGCATACGAAGCAATTTTTTCTATACCAAGATAATCGCGGCCAATTGTCCAATAATAAACGTCACAGGATTGTGCCATTGCATTTTTAAGATCAAGGAAGCCATGGCCTGTGTGAACATGACAATGGAAGGTTCGTCCACCATATACCATTTTTCCTTTACATTCAATTTTTTTAGAAGAAGGAAATGCTTTTTCCTGCAGCATTGCAGCTGACATTACAATTTTAAAAGTTGAAGCCGGCGGATAAGAAATTTGAACGGCTCTGTTTATAAGAGGTTTTGAGCTGTCGTTTAGCAGTTTTGAATAAAGGTTTGCAGCATCATCCGAAGTAAAAAGGTTTGAATCATAATTAGGATAAGAAACCATTGCAAGTACTTCGCCTGTTGCCGGTTTAAGTACGACAGCTGCCCCTACACGTTCACCAAGAGAATCTTCAACAAGCTTTTGAACAGTCGAATCAATTGTAAGTACAAGCTTTTTTCCCATTTCTGGAGGTTCGACAATAGGAGCATCAGAAATAATACGGCCATGAACATCAACAGTTACAAGTTCGCGTCCAGATTTTCCCTGTAAAAGTTCATCATATTGTTTTTCTATTCCAGTTTTTCCAACAACACTTGATTTTGTATAACCCTTGTTGTAAAGGACTGTCATTTCATCTTTATCGATATCACCTACATAACCAATTATATGAGAAAGCGAAAGAGTTGTATAAGCATAGTTTCTAACAGGCTTAGAAACCCAGGAAACACCAGGAAGATCCGATTTATTTTCAGCAATATTTGAAATACTACTGAAAGGAACATTTGTTTTTATTTGAATTGATGAATATGAACGTCTGACATTTTTTGGAATTTTTGCATCAATCTGCTCTTTTGTAATACCAAGATATCCTGCAAGCTTTATCATAACGGTATCATATTTTCCATTAGGAATTTCACCGGGTGTTACTTCTACCGCAAAACTATCATTGTTAATGACAAGAGGCATGTCTGCATTTCGGTCATAAATTTCTCCACGTGATGCAGGCAGCGTACTTATCTGACTTGAAATTGTTCTTGACTGGGTTTTATATTCTTCTCCATTTGTAATCTGCATGGAAAAAAGACGGAAAACGTATATTACAAAAAAGACTGATGTTGCAAACAAGAGGATTACTGTTTTTCCTGTTTTTGACAGACCATTTCCCGAATAATTAGCCATTATCAATCATGTCCTTTGTATCTCTGATAGATAAATTCCTTTTGAAAAATGAAAGGAACTTAAACACAATAGGTGCAAGAATTATATTAGCCGCAAATTCAAACAAAAATTGATATGAAATAATACTGGAAATATTAAGTGAAAGCTTAGGAAACAAAAGTGATATAAAGAAAATCAAAAGTTTTTTGGCAACAGTTCCAATTGCAACAGAAACCATAGGAATTACAAGACCTGAAATAATAATTGTTTCTGAAAACAAACCAAAAAGATAACCCATTAGAGTTCTAAAGACACAGTTAAATCCAAAAGGAACTCCTGTTAGAAAATCAAGGAAAACGCCAGAAATAAAACCCGAAACTTCACCGTAAACTTTACCGTTAAGTAGTGAAAAATAAATGCTGCATATAAGCACAAGATCTGGAACGACAAGCAGAAAAGATATATTTGAAAGAATAGAAGATTCAATTATTGTTGCTGCGAATAAGAATAGTGTGCTGATAAATAATGATTTTACCATTTTACTATTCCCCCTTCCTGTCGTTCAACTGCTTCTGGTTTACAACAATTACATTTTCCAATCTTGAAAAATCTATAATTGGAGTAAGCTCAATATTCAACGATGAGTTATAGTCAAGACTTATGATTTTTGAAATAGTACCAATCGGAATGTCTTTTAGATAATTGTCGTTTTCACCTGAGGTAACAACGATATCACCAAAAGAAAGCTCGTCTGCTATGTTTTTACGTATATACTGCATCAAAAGCGGCTTTTCCTGACTTCCTGTTCCATTTACAAGACCTAAATCACGGGAGTTTTGAATGCGTGCCGAAACTATATAATCAAGGTTATAGACAGGCATTATCTGGCTGGTAAATGTTCCTACCTGTACGACTTTACCGACAAGTCCCTGATTTCCATTCTGGAAAGCAATTACAGGCATATTCTTTTTTATTCCGTTTACACTTCCTTTATCAATAGTAAGGTATGTATAAACGTTATCAAAATCACGGGAAATAATCTGTGCAGGAAAATTCTGTTCATCCATAGAAATAGAAAAATCAAGCTGTTCACGAAGCCTTTCATTTTCTTTTCTGATGTCTGCATTTGAACGCTGCATTTTTTCGTAATTTTCTAGCTTTATTACAAGATCATTATAATCTTTTTTAAGCCTCTTAAGTTCTTTTACAGCATTAAAGGTATCTGATATGCCATCTACAACAAAATGAACGCCTTTTTCTACAGTTGAAAACGCAGAAAAGCCGATTTTTTTTAGATTAAGAACAAATCCGCCTGAACTAAAATTTAAAATAATGTTTGAAATCAGCAAAAGACCAATGAGGAGAAATTCTGGAAACCTGAAACGGAAACTGTTCTTTTTTTCAGACATATCAAGACCTTTTATGAGGTACTATTCATTGAGACTGTCGTAAATAGAACGTTCCGAAGACATATTCTTGAACAGACTGAAGGCTTCACCTGCTCCAAGAGCAACGCATTCAAGAGGTTTTTCTACAAGAATAACAGGAACACCTGTTTCCTTTGAAATAAGACGAGGAAGTTCACGTAACATTGAACCACCTCCAGTCATTACAATACCGCGTTCAATAATATCTGATGCAAGCTCAGGAGGAGTTTCGCTAAGTACAATCTTAATTTCGTCGACGATCTTATTTACAGGATCTTTAAGAGCTTCTCGAACTTCTACGCTATCAATTTCAAGACGGCGTGGAAGACCTGTAATGGCATCTGTTCCTTTAAGCTCCATTTTTTCGATTGTTTTTTCAGGAGCAGCATTACCAATCTGAATCTTAAGTCTTTCTGCGGCAGGCTGTCCGATTATAAGGTTATGAACACTGCGTACATGCTTTACAATAGCTTCGTCAAACTTATCACCACCGATACGGATTGAGTGAGTTACAACCATACCACCAAGCGAAATTACAGAAACTTCTGTTGTACCACCACCAATATCACAAACCATATGACCAGCAGGCTCATAAATAGGGATTTTTGCTCCAATTGCAGCAGCAAGAGATTCTGGAATTACTTCTACTTCCTTTGCTCCTGATTTAAGAGCTGCTTCTATAAGTGCACGACGTTCAACATCTGTTACACATGACGGAATACCAATCTTCATTCTGATTGATTTGAACATCTGATGTCGTGGAATAATTTTCTGAATAAAGTATTTAATCATTTTTTCTGTACTGTCGATGTCTGCAATAACACCGTCAGCCAGAGGTCTGATTGCTATGATATTTCCTGGTGTACGGTCAAGCATTCTTTTTGCTTCTGAACCAACGGCTACAGTCTTTTTTGTGCCGCGTTCTACAGCAATTACAGATGGTTCGTCAACGACCATACCTTTGTCTTTTACATATATGAGGGTATTACAGGTACCTAGGTCAATACCTATGTCCGTAGAAAACTTATCAAAAAATCCCATCAAAATCCTCCCATGATTTTTTGCGATATCATATTATACAACAACTTTTAGAAATAATAAACAATTATTCTGATAATTTTTTTACAGCGCCTGCATGATTCGGTTGAATTTTGCGTGCCTGCCTCCATTCAGCTCGTGCAGCAACAAGATTTTCCTGTTTTTCATAAACAAGTCCTATGCCGTAATGAGCATCTGCAGAATTATCATCAGATGCAAGTACAAGATTAAATTGTTCCAAAGCGTCATCATCTGCATCTGTATCAATATAAATATTACCTAAAAGTAGCCTGCTTTTTAATATTATTTCGTCGTTTGAACTGTTATTTATTATTCTGTAAAGATACTGCTGTGCGGCATTTAATTCACCGGCTTTATAATACTGTTCTGCAATTGAAAGAAGAAGCGAATCAGATTCGCGTACTATAAGAGCTTCTGTAAATGCAGAAATACTTTCATACGTCATGCCAAGAGAAGCATAAGAAAGTCCAAGGTATTCCGAAATATCATCTGCTTTGTAGCCGTTTTCTTTTGCAAGTGTAAGATATTTTATTGCCAGATCTGCATAGTAATAAGTTGTGATTGTATTTTTATAAAAATATGCCTTACCAAGCATATACTGAAGTTGTGGTAAAAGAGATTTACTTGCATCATACATTGCAAGTCTTAAATTATTTATACATTCATCAAGATATTCCTGAGCAGTAAAAGTATCATTCTGAGATACTGCAAGATAAAAACAGGCATATCCGTAATAGGTTAAAGCTGTGTTATTATATGGCTTATCCTGAAGAAATACTTTTCCCTGCTCATAAACTTTTTCATAGTCGTAGGAAGCCCAGCTTTGTCTGATTGTATTTAATGTGATTCTTTTACTGTTGTAATTTTTTACAAGGAATATACCAAGACAAACAATTGCAGCGATAAAGACCAGAATGCCCGAAACAATAAAAATGTTTCGTAGAATGTGATTCTTTTTTTTGGCAAAATTCTGATTCAATTCGCTCTTATCTTTCATTTTTTACAAAAAAACAAACGGGACTATAAGCCGGATTCTGTTTGGATTTCTCCAATAACCATCTATCTGAACTTTATGTTACCATAAAGTTCAAGCAGCCTACCCGCAGTATAAGCTCGGAAATGCAAACTGCTGCTCGACTTTGCTCCAAATGAGGTTTACCTGCATTATCTGTTACCAGATAACCGGTGGTCTCTTACACCACCATTTCACCCTTACCTGAAAAACAGGCGGTATACTTTCTGCTGCACTATCTGTCGCTGTTCTGGGCTATGCAAGAAATTATGCAGCTGCCAGAAAGCGCCCGGTTCTTATCCGGCATTTTTTCCGAAGGAGTCCGGACTTTCCTCATAATTATATCTTATCATAAGGATATAACTACGCGGTTATATCCCGTTTGTTGCATATTAAACTACTCTTCGTCTTCTTCTGAAGAATCGTCGTCATCTGCACCATCTTCGTCCGAATCTTCAGAATCTTCGTCTTCGTCATTATCAAGCTCTTCATCACCATCATCGTAGAGCTTTTCTTCTCTTTCATCCTCGTCGAATGCTTCTTCATCACTAAAGTCATCATCAAGATCGGCAAGACTTCCGGCTTCTTCGAGGTTGAAGTATGAATCGTAAACTTCTTCTTCGCCTGTATCTTCGTAGAAAAGAATACGGCTACAGTATGGACAGAAGTTGATGTTTTCACCTTCGCGTACAATGTTTGCAAACTGTGCAGGAAGAATCATGTGACAACCGGTACAAACACCGTTTCTTACAGCTACAATACCTTCTGAATTGCGCTGTATGATTCTCTGGAACTTAAAGAGGATTTCCTGATCAAGATCTGGAGTGATTTTATCTTCGCTCTTTTTGAGGCTTGTAAGCTCTTTATTATAACTGTCGAGTTCTTTGTTAAGAGAATCTTTAGAAGCAGCAAGGTCACTTTCCTGAGAATTAATCATGTCTTCATTAATTTTGAGAGTTTCTTTTATTTCCTCAAGAATCTTTTCTTCTTTCTGAAGATCCTTACGGATTTCGTTTTCCTTTTCTGTAGCTTCATTAATCTGCTTTTCAAGAGCTTCATATTCGCGGTGAGTCTGAATATTATCCATTCCCTTTTCACCGTTTTCGCGAGACTTTACAGCTTCGTCAAGTTCAAGCTTTAATTTTCCAACATTTGTTTTTACAGACTCATATTCATCGTTCTTTTCAATGTATTCCTTCTTCATTCTTGAAAGAAGTTCTTCCTGAGAACTGAGCTGCTTTGGTGCTTCTTCGATTTTCTGTTCCAGTTCGTATTTTTTTACAAGAATTGTCTGTAATTTTTTTAATTTGTCAAAAATGTCTGTTGTAGCCATTCGGATTCCTCTAATAAAATATCATAAAATTATATAAAATATAAATAGTCGGGTCAAGTCCGACAATATTTTAGAAATACTGCTTAAAATCTTATCACTTTTCTATTAAAAGCAGTTTGCGGGACGCAGGAAAAAGAAATTAAGGGGGAACCGGCAGTGGGACAGCTGCGTTTACGCCGGCTGGCGCACGGATGCCGGGGGATACCTTGATTTTTTTTCCGTAGCTGGGACCCGCCCTCTGAATTCATTTAAAAGTGAAAAGATTTTATTCCATGTAATCCCTTAAACCATTTGCACGGCGCGGGTGTCGGAGTCGACGCAATGCCTTTGCTTCTATCTGACGAATACGTTCTCGCGTTACATCAAAATAAAGACCGACCTCTTCGAGTGTAAGGGAATATCCGTCTTCAAGACCAAAACGCATTTTAAGAACTTCTTGTTCTCGTGGTGGTAAGGTTCCCAAAACTGTACGAAGCTGCTCCTGAAGCAAGGTAAATGCAGTCTGTGTTGCCGGATTTTCTACTTCCTTATCTTCGATGAAGTCTCCGAGCAATGAATCTTCTTCCTCTCCAATTGGAGTTTCAAGCGAAATAGGTTCTCTTGCAACATTCTTAACCTGCTTTACGCGGCTTAAAGGCCATCCAAGCTGCTGTGCAATTTCATCATCTGTAGGTTCACGTCCAAGCTTTTGCATAAGCTGGCGGCTTTCGCGTACAACCTTATTAATCTGTTCAATCATATGAACCGGAACACGAATTGTACGTGCCTGGTCAGAAATAGAACGTGTAATTGCCTGACGAATCCACCAGGTTGCGTAGGTCGAAAATTTAAAGCCCTTGCGGTATTCAAACTTTTCTACAGCCTTTATAAGACCAATGTTTCCTTCCTGAACAAGATCAAAGAAATGAAGTCCCCTGTTTGTATATTTCTTTGCAATAGAAACAACAAGACGAAGGTTTGCATTTATAAGTCTGTTCTTGGCTTTTTCCATCATAATGCGGCCGTTTTCAATTTCCTGAGCCATTTTTATGATGTCATCAACATTATTTTCATAATCGTATTCCAGCTTGTGAAGCTTTCTGTCGATTTTCTGAATCTGAGTATAAATTTCGCGGATTTCGTCAGCACTCATATTCAATTCTTCTTCCAGCTTTACAGCCTGTGAACGAATAGAAATCTTTTTACCAAGACGACGAAGCTCTGAAGGATTTGAAATACGAAGCTCCTTCATCTTTTTTTCCTGCTTCTGATGATATTCTTCAATCTTTATAGTTGCTTCGCGGTATTTTTGTGTAAATTTATCTAGTTCTTCTGTCTGAATATCAATTTTCTGAAGCTCTGGAATAATCTTTTTTCTAAGAGCAACAAGCTGTTCATTTTCAAAAATAGCACTTGACTGTTCTGCTTCAAAAAGCTGTTTCTTAAGTGCAATATACTGCTTCATTTCTGTAAGCACCGGCTTGATGTGTTCGCCGTAAGCACTCTTAAGACGTCTCTTATCTGCCATTTCTTCATTGAGCTCTTTTCTTGTTTTTCCTGGTTCATGAAGATCTATTCTTGTAAAAGCCTTAAGCGCAATGTTATAGAATTCAGGAATCATTATTCCGGAACCTTTGATTACATCTTTAATGATGTTGTTTCCGTCTTCCATCTGCTTAGAAAGCTCTACTTCCTGGTCTGCAGTAAGAAGATTTTCCTTACCAATTTCACGAAGATAAAGGCGGATTGGATCATCAACGCTTGAATCTTTATCGCTGTTTACAAGCCGAGACTTTGAATTTTCAAGATTTTTTTCGATGCTTTCAATTTCGCTGATTTCGCTGCTTGCACCATCAACGTCATCATCGTCATCCTGTTCAAGAATGATGTCATCTTCATCATCCTCGGTTACATCAACTTCATCATCCTGAGGCTCCGGCATAACATCAGAATCATCATCTGAAATTAAATCGGGTTCTACAAGCTGAATATTTTTTTCGTTAAGATATTTCAGTACATTTTCCATTTCGGGAGAATTTACAAAATCCTGTCCTAAGATATCTGTAGCTTCATCCCATGTTACAAAAGGTTTATCTTTTGCAAAATCCAGAAGTTTTTTTACAGCAGGGTTAATGCTTGTTTCTTCCATAAGATTTTTCACCTACTTTGATAATAATTGAGCCTGTTTATCAAGCTCCATTTTTTGGGTAAGAAGATTATTCATCTGAATAGAGTCATCTTCCGTAACAATTACAAAGTCCCGGATACGTTTTGTTAATGCTTCGCGCTGTTCGTCAATCTTGTTCTTTTTAATGAACCTTATTGTATCTTGTATATAGATACCGCAATTTTCCTTCTGATAGACGTTGGACGACAATGCATCTGTTATGTATTGTACTAATCCCGTTCCGCTGCAACTTTCGATAATGTTTGGAATAGATAATGTTTTCTTCTGATAACAATCCTCATATATTCTGAATAACCTTTGAGCATCGGGATTTTTAAAATCGGATTCATTTAAGCTGGAACGTAAAATTTTGAATTGGTCTAGATCGGCTGTTACGGCAATTAAACCCCGCAATTCTGCATCAAGGTTTATCTGCGGCTCATTTTCTGTATTATTATTCTGCCGGATATTTATACGCTCTTGGGCTTGATTTCGATTTATAAAGTCCCTTTTTACAGCCTCCGGATTCAGATTAAACGCCTGAGACAGTTGTTCCAGGCATGACTCTTTTTGAATATCAGACTGCAAAGCGTCAATATAGGCAAAAAATTCAAGTGCAGCCTTGGTTTTACCTTCCGGCGTGTCAACAGGGTATTTTTTCCCTACTTTATTCAAAAGATAGTCGCTATCTAATATAGCACTGTTTACCTGAGAAGTCAAGTTTTCTTTTCCATATTTGAGCATGATTTCGGCAGGGTCTTTTCCACCTTTCAACGTAATAACTTTAACAGTTAAATTATTTTCGCGACAAAGCTTTATTGCCTTCCAGGTTGCTTCCTGACCAGCTCCATCCGAATCAAAAGAAAGATAGACAGTTCCGCCCGAAACAAAACCAGAAATCATTTTTATATGATCGGGAGTAAGTGCTGTACCAAGAGTTGCAACTGCATAATCAAGTCCACACTGATGATAGGCAATTACATCCATATTTCCTTCGCAAAAAATTATAGATTTTTTTTCTCGTATAGAATTTTTTGCAAAGCTAAAACCAAAAAGAGTTTCTCGTTTTTTGAATTGTGGTAAATCACCTGAATTAAGATATTTTCGCTGCGATTCATCTGCAGGTGGAATAACACGGCCACCAAACGCCACAACCTGTCCTTTTCTGTTGAAAATTGGGAACATCAGTCTGTCAGAGAAAAAAGAATAATCGGGATATTTCTGGCTGAAAAGACCTGATTTATTAAGAAATTCCTGACTGAAATTTTTACTAAGCAGGAACTGTTTAAGCCATTTTCTGTCTGCCGGTGAATATCCGAGACGGAATTTTTTGATTGTTTCATCTGTAAGCCCGCGAGCCTTTATATAATCAAGCGCTTTTTTACCCTGCGGAGTTTCCATAAGAAAATAATGAAACATCGACGCAGTGCGTTCATAAAGCTCAATCATTTTTTCGGCAGTATCATCGCGTACATAATTTTGAGGAAGTCCGCCGTCTTTATATTTAATCTGAATGCCAGATTTTTTTGCAAGAGTTTCAATTGCTTCGACGTAGGAAAGTTTTTCCATTTCCATTACAAATTTAATTACGTCGCCCGAAGCATGACAGCCAAAACAATGATAAAATTTTTTATCTGCATCGACATGAAAGGAAGCAGTTTTTTCGCCGTGAAAAGGACAACAACCCCAGAAATCATTCGAACCTCGTGATTTTAGAGTAGTATAATCTCCGATTATCGAAACTATATCTGAAGTGTTGTGAATTGCATCTATTGTTTCCTGCGAAATATAACCTGCCATAAAACTCCTTTTAGTTTTTGGTACTCAGATTATGACTTGCCTTGTGCTCATCAAACGTTGTTGAAAAAACATGTTTTCCCTGCGCTGAATCGGCAACCTGGAAAAAGTAATAGTTTGTTTTAGGCGGATTTGCAGCCGCACTTAGAGCAATAAGTCCAGGATTTGAAATTGGTCCCGGAGTAAGTCCAGCCCATTTATAAGTATTGTAAGGACTGTCAATTTTTGTATCTTCAAGCAAAACTCTGTCTGGATGAGGTTTTCCTTGAATTTCTGTAATTATGTATACAATTGTTGCACACGAATAAAGTCCAATTCCATGTTTTAGTCTGTTTGTAAATACACTTGCAATTAAAGGAGCTTCTTCCTCTACCCTGTATTCACGTTCGACGATTGAGGCAAGAATTACTGTGTCATACATTTCTTCTGCTGTTTTTCCGGCAAGCCCTTCGATTGTCTGAATCTTTTCAAAAAAAGTTTCAACCATCATTTCGGCAACAGCTTCTGCAGTCATTCCGGCGGTAAAGAAATATGTTTCAGGAAATAAAAAGCCTTCTGCAGATTCTCCGGGAATTCCGTATTTTTGTAAAAAGCCTTCGGAATAACAGACTTTTCTGAAGCTTACGGCACTGCAGATTCCTGCGTCTTCCAGAATATTGCCTATCTGTGTAATTGTTTTACCTTCCGGAATTGAAACTTTTAGATATTCCTGCTGACCGCTTGAAAGAACATTAACAAGCTGTGCATAATTCATTCCGTATTGAAGATGATATATTCCACTTTTAAGGTTTATCTGTTCAGGAATTTCTTCTTTTGGATAGCAGAATTTTAACAATTTTGGATATCTGATTAGATAATAAAAGAATTTTGCATTTTTAATTAATCCTGCTTCCTGTAAATCCTGGGCAATTTTATAAACAGAAGTTCCCATTGGAACTTCAAAACGTACATCATTCTGTTCTTCAGTTACTTTTTCAGGAGAAATTTGAGAATGACAATATAAGATTCCTGTGGCAAAGACAAGAATCAGGATGCACAGGCAAGTAAGAGCAACTTTTCCTCTGGTTTTCATGAGTAGAATTTTTTAACCTCATCTAAGGATAATGATTTATAAACAGAATCTTCCAGCGCCTTATAAAAAAGCTCAAGACCTGCAGGCATTTTTTCTTCGTTATCACGCAAAAATTTTGCAAGAACAGCAACTTCCTGAGAAGTAAAATTATAGGAAAGAGAAAACTTTTTTTCCGGAGCTTCGCGCATCGGTATCATAATTCAATTTCCATATCTTCTTTTGCAAGCTCAATATTCAAATCTTGATGAGCAATATACTGAGCATACCATCTTGCGGCCTGAAGAATTGAATCAAGTTTTTTGTCGTCATAAGTAGGCTCGTGATGGAAAAGATATACGTTTTTAATTCCCCAATGAACTGCAAAATCAATGGCATAACAGAATGCTGAATGACCCCAGTTTTGCTTTCGGTAAGCTTCTTCTGCTGTATACTGTGAATCTATTACAATACAATCTGCATTTCTAAAAACAAGCTCATGCATTGGAGACATTTCAAAATCTCTGGAATTTAATTCAACATCAGTTGCAAATACAAACTTTTTATTTTTTTCTGTTACTGCATAACTGTACGAATTTCCCGGATGAGACATAGGACAACATACAATCTGTGTATTTCCGATATTTATAGGATTTCCAGGAACAAGTGTCATAAAGTTCATTTTTTTTGTAAGTGCAGCAAATGGAACAGGATAATAAGGCTGACACATTTGTTTTTCAAGGAAATCTCTTGCGTCTGGATTTGTTGAATAAATATTGAATTCACTTTCCGGATTATATGCTGCATCGAAAAATGGAAGTCCCTGAATATGGTCCCAATGGAAATGTGTAAAGAACATATTATAAACTTTGTCTTTAGGTAGATTTCCTGATTTTCCCATTACACGAAGGCCTGTTCCGGCATCAAAAATAAGCTCGTTTCCTAAAGATTTTACTTCTACACATGTAGTATTACCACCTGTTGTACCGAAAATCCAGGATGGTAGTGAAGAAACAAATCTGGCACGCGACTCTTCATCTTTAAGGTCGTCTACAGTAATTCTCTGTACTGCTGCCATTATTTTTGACTGAACTTGCTGGGGTGACAAAGGTGTTGGTAATGATCCTCTAACTCCCCAAAAATGAACTAACATTATCCCCTCGTAAAAAATTTAAAGTCATATCATTTTAAATGATGGCAGAGAATTTGTCAAACAAATAAATGATTGTTTAAAATAAAAAAAGGTCTGCTGATCAGACCTTGGTAAGAATGGGGAGTAGAGGACTCGAACCTCTGGAGGCGTGAGCCGAGGGATTTACAGTCCCTTGCAATTGCCGCTATGCGAACTCCCCAGAAAGCTGCTTGTAGGACTTGGACCCACGACCCCGAGATTACAAATCACGTGCTCTACCAACTGAGCTAAAGCAGCAGAAGTTCCAGCAACTGTTGTTGCAAGAATGTTTTAGTATAATATTATTTTGTATTGTTTTAGTCAATATCATATACAGCGTTTTTTATAGATTTTTTGCTGTAAATGCTATTTTTTTAAGATTTCTTTGAAAAATGGAATGTATTTGTTTTTAATTACGTTTTTCCAAAGATAATTCTTATGAATATGTATTGCAGCCTTTTTTATCATACGATCTATAATCTGCGGTTTATAAAGCTTTATTGAAATTACTTCGCTAAGCTTTGCTATAAGGTTTTCTGCAGAATTATTCTGATACAAAAAGCCTGTTTCATAATCAATGATTTTATTTAATCCACCAGTGCTGTTTGCAACAGGAAGTGTTCCGTATATCTGAGATATAAAATCTTCGAGACCGCATGGTTCAAAATAACTTGGAAGTACAATAAAATCACCGATTGCATTAACAAGTCTGGCGCTTTCTCTGTTATAACCATTCAGGAAAATTACACGGCCGTTGAATCTTGAACTTAATTCTATAAGCTGCTGTTCAAGAGCAATTTCACCCTGCCCTGCTATTATAAATTTTACTCCCTTAAAATTATTAAGGATTGCAGGAATTGCATTTATGAGTACGGAAATACCTTTTTGATTTGTAATTCTTCCGTGATATGAAATGAAAATTTGTTGTTCTTTTTCCTGTGGCCTTACATTTATACAGCCATAAGTTTTTACGCCCGGAATCTGCGAGTATTGAAGTTCTGTTACACAGTAATCGCGGCATTTGTATTTTCCTTCAAGCTCCCCTTTTTCCGGATTAAATTCATACGGAAGCAGCGATTCATTTTTATCTGCAGGATTATAGCGTTCAAAATCTATTCCGTTTGTTATTCCTATGATATTTGTGTAACGCTTAAAGAAAATTGGTGAAAGACCTTCTGTGACATCAATATTAAAAGGATCTATAAGCTCTTTTGCATAATATTCAGAAACAGTTGTAATATGGGCACCGGCATTCGAAGCAAGCAGGAACGGTTCAACTTTTAGGTCATTCAAGGCTCCGGAAAGTTCTGCTTCGGAAAGACCTGTATACCAGGCTGCTTCTCCTATACTCGAAAAATTGTGATGATAAGCTGGTCCTGCGTTATGAATTGTTACTACAGTTGCAGTTTTCGCAAAATCCGGATTTTTTATGGTAAAGCATGGAACAAGCGCTGTTGAAGCATCCTGACAATGAATAATATCAGGAATATCATTTTTGTTTTTTAAGCATGAAGAATAAGCACAAACAGCCTTTGAAAAAAGTGAATCCATAAAAAGCGTATCAACGTGACCAAAGCCTTTTACAAAGGCGGGATTTTTCTTTTGTTCCAGAGCGGTGTAAGTATAAACACCTTCTTTTTCAGCGAAGGATTGATGATTTATAAATACAATATCAAAATCACCCTGATTGCAGACAGCTGTACTGTAAGTTATTTTTTCCTGTTTACCGCAGTGATTGAAGGTTACTTCGCCTACTCCATAATCTTTTAGATTTTTTATAAGCTCATAGGAAGTACATTTATAAACAGGCATAAAAAGGGTTACTTTATGTCCAAGAAGCGCAAGTTCCTTGCAAAGCGAAAAAGTTACATTTTTTACACCACCGGCTTCTGCAATACCGGCACATTCCATACTTACAATCCAGAATTTCATAAAGCTCAATTATCTCCGTAGGAATAATCAATGAATGGCAGTTTATAATCTGTAACCGCAAGAACATTAATATCAAAATCAGGATAATCCTTGTAAAAAGCTATTGCACTTGTAAGCTCTGAAATAGTCACGCTTTCCGGGGCAAACGATTGATTTTGTGCAAGTCTTGAAAGATAATAATCTGCGGCACGCTGGGCAAGATAAGCAGCAGTTCCATCAAGATATTGTTCAAAATCATCTTGATTTGAAATTTTGTTGTCTGTTAGAAGATCAATTATGAGTTCCGGTTCATACGAAAGCGAAATTTGAAAAGTAAAGGAATAATCGTAATTTGAAGAACGTTTTCCGCTTATTGTTTTAGTTCCGTTATAAGGTTTGTATTCAAACTTATTTATCTGAGCGTTTGTTGGAATAAGAAATTCCTTGTGCCAGGAAAATGTTCCGGGAATTACAGGCTTTTTGTTTATACCACTTGTTTTTGACTGAACAATTCCAATGTTACCAGGTTTTACTTTAATTTGTGTCCAGCCTACAAAAAAAATGAAGCCGCAAAAGATTAATATAATTAAAAAGCATATAAAATTCTTCATTCAACAAATCCTGTTTTCAACGTTTTAATTGTAAATACGTCGAAAATTCATTATCATTATAGCAACAGGAACTTTATGACACAAGTAACGGAAAGTCAAAAGGACACAAAAAAGAAACGTAATTTTCCCTTCATTGTTTTAGGAAAACTCGTAAGGAATTCTGTATTTCTTATTCTTATAATTTGTTTCCTGCTTTGTCTTCTTTATCTGATTGGAAATTTTCAGTCCTTTACAGATAAAACACAATTGATGATTCTTTCTGTTCTTTCTGTTATTGCTGCAGTTTTAAGTGTAATGTCTTTGATAGCAATTATACTTGAATTCGTTTTTCTCTTTTTGAAAAGTAAAAAGACAATTTCTGTTTTTTCTATACTTTTTTATATTTTTACTACGTTAATAGGCTGCGGATTTATTATGCTGGCTACAATTATCAGGCGACTTGCAGCGGGTGTTTAGGTTCCAGGTTCCAGGTTTTAGGTTTTAGGTTTGACAGATGAAGATTAAAATAGATCCTGTACTAAAAGATTTTTATTCTCATTTTGAAAAGGCCGGCTATAGGGCATATCTTGTCGGCGGTGCTGTACGTGATATTTTTCTTCATAAAAATGCTTCTGACTGGGATGTTGCAACAAACGCTACTCCACAAGATGTAATGAAATTATTTAAAACTGTAATTCCTACAGGCTTTGAACATGGAACTGTAACTGTACATTTTAAAGGTGCAGAAATTGAAGTAACTACGTTCAGGACAGAAAGCGGTTATTCCGACGGACGACATCCTGACAGTGTTAATTATGCTGCTACAATCGAAGAAGACCTTTCCCGCCGTGATTTTACGATAAATGCTATTGCCGCAAATTTGAAGGATGGAACTATTGTTGATCCGTTCAACGGAAGACATGACATTAAGAAAAAAATTATAAGAACAGTTGGAAATGCTCACGAACGCTTTATGGAAGACGGATTACGACCTGTAAGATGCCTTAGATTTGCTTCGAAACTTGAATTTAGTATAGAAAAGTATACATATTCAGAAATTTCCAATAGCGAAGTACAGAAAAAAATTACTTCAATTTCAGTAGAACGCTTTCGTGATGAATTTGAAAAAATCCTTTCTTCTTCCAAGCCATCTGTAGGTTTAAGGCTTATGGAGCAAACAGGTATTTTGAATATTTTTATTCCGGAATTATTAACCTGCAGATGCTGTATTCAATCGGATTACCGTAAGTTCCACGATTTTGATGTACTTGATCATCTTTTTTATGCGTGTGATGGTGCACCGGCTGGCAAACTTAACGTTCGACTTGCAGCCCTTTTTCATGATATTGGAAAACCTGCTTCTAAAAAAATTCTGAACGAAACAATTACTTTTTATAATCATGATAAAATTGGAGCAGCTCAAACAGAAGATATTCTTACACGGCTTAAATTTCCTAATGCAACAATTGAAAATGTCTGCCACTTAATACGCCAGCATATGTTCCTTTATGAACCTAACTGGACTGTTGCCGCAGTACGTCGTTTTATAATTCGTGTTGGTAAAGAAAACCTTAATGATTTATATGATTTACGAATTGCAGATATTTATGGTATGCATAATCAAAAAGTTGATTTTAGATTCAGTCAGGCAATTGAGCTGCTGTTAGAATTAAAAGATAGAATTGCTGATGAGCTTGAAAAAAACAATGCAATGAGTCTTAAGGATCTTGCAATTAACGGTAATGATTTGATAAAAGCAGGCATTGAACCTGGAAAAAAACTTGGAATTATTCTTAATCAACTACTGGATTGTGTTATTGAAGATCCGGAAATGAATACAAAAGAAAAATTGCTGGAAGTGGCCAAAAATATATAAATTCAAACAAATAGAGCCGTAGTAAAAATTGCAGCTCGCAAACAGGGAGATTATGATGTTTGCGAGCTGCAATTTTTACTACGGCTTCGAGATTTTTTTATATTTCCCGCTCGATAAATCTCGCGAGCTTTTTTATGGATGACGCTAAAAAATAGTCCCGATGGACTATTTTTTTTAACGCGTCTTCTATATGAGCATATTCATGACATGACGTACTTCATTAAGCGTCTGAATACCAATCTCTCTTGCACGGTTTGCCCCATCAAGTAATACTTTACGGATATATTCAGGATCTTTTTCAAGACGTGCACGTTCTTCACGCAATGGACGAAGCTTTTCATTCAAGGCTTCTGTAAGTGTTGCCTTTAGCATTCCACCACCGCCATCACCAATTCTTGCAGCAATTGCAGTCGGCTCTTCACCTGTACAAAGAGAAATAAGCATAAGAAGATTTGCAACTTCAGGTCTGTTTACAGGATCATAAGTAATGTTTCTATCCTGATCTGTCTTTGCCTTTTTAATAAGCTTTGCAGTTTCATCTTCTGTAGCACTAAGCATTACTGCATTTCCGCGAGATTTTGACATTTTCTGACTTCCATCAAGGCCAAGAATCATAGGTGTTTTAGAAAGCAATGCCTGTGGCTCAGGGAAAACAGGTTCTTTTCCTGCATCAAGACAGAACTTTTTATTAAAGCGGCTTGCAATTGTACGAGTCATTTCAAGATGTGGAAGCTGATCTTTTCCAACAGGAACAATATTTCCCTTGCAGAAAAGAATATCACAAGCCTGATGAACAGGGTATGTATACATTCCTGCATTTACATTTTTAAGTCCGGCAGATTCGATTTCTTCTTTTACTGTAGGATTACGGCTAAGCTCTGCATTAGATACAAGTGTAAGGAACGGAATCATAAGTTGATTGCATTCCGGAACATAGCTGTGCGGATAAATTATTACATCCTGTTTTTCCGGATTAATTCCGGCAGCAAGATAATCAATTACAAGCTGTTTTGTATTCTGGCTGATTTTATCAAAAGCATCATGATCAGTAAGCACCTGATAATCTGCAATCAGAATCATAGTAGGAACACCCATATTTGCAAGGCGAACACGATTCTGAAGCGAACCAAAATAATGACCAATATGTAAAAGACCTGTTGGTCTGTCACCGGTTAAAACGCGGTATTTTTTTGGATTCTTTACAAGATCTTCTTCGATTTTACGGCTACGTTCAAGAGCAGCCTCAAAACTCTTGTTTATGTCTGTGTATTGGATTTCATCACTCATTTTTTTGTCCTTTTAATATAATATTCTAGCATATTATCACAAAATGAATTATAATAAAAGATACTATGAATGCAATTGAGGTTTTTGAGGATTGGCTCACTGATTACCTTAATTTTGAAAATAATCCTAAAAAAGACATATTCTGGCTTGATACAATAGATTTTCTCTGTAAAAGATTTGATAATCCCCAGGATTACGCACCTTGCATTCATGTGGCAGGCTCTAAAGGAAAAGGTTCTGTTTCCAGAATGATTTCCTGCATTCTTGAAGAAGCAGGATATAATGTAGGCCTCTACACTTCTCCACATATTACAGATTTCCGCGAACGCATTTCTAAACCTACAGGCTTTTTTGAAGAAGAAATATATGAAGCAGCCGTAAAGGAATTGATGCCTAATATTGATTCAATCATTCAACTGCCGGCAGACCGACCTATTACCTGGTTTGAACTTGTTACACTTTATGCATTTTTATGCTTCAGGAAGGCAAAGGTTGACTGGTCTGTTTTTGAAGTTGGAATGGGTGGACGACTGGATGCAACAAATGTAATTCGTCCAAAGCTTTGCTGTATTACAGGAATTGAACTTGAGCATACCGAATTCCTTGGAAATACTCTTGAAAAAATTGCTGCCGAAAAAGCAGGAATAATTAAAAACTGTACTCCTGTTGTTATTGCAAGACAGCAGTCCGAAAATGTTAAAATTATTCTTCGGGAAAAAGCTTTTACCCGTCACGCACCATGCTATTTTGTTGATGAAATAATTAAAAAAGCTACTTATTGCTTTAATGAAAATGAAAAAACAATGAGTCTTAAGCTCGAAAGTGATATTTTTAACAGACCTATAAAAACAAAGCTTTCTATGCTTGGAAAATGTCAGGTGCTTAACGCAGCACAGGCAGCAATATCAATAAGAAAGATTCTTCCAAATCTTGATGAAGCAATTATTGAACGTGGACTTGCAAAAGCCAGACTTCCCGGGCGTTTTGAAATAATTGATAAAGTTCCTGGTTATGAAGGCATTCCTCATCTTGTTCTTGATGGCGCTCATACATTAAACAGCATAAAGCTTACACTCGAAACTCTTGGTCGTATGTATGATGATAAAAAAGTGAACCTTCTTTTTGCGTGTGCGGCAGACAAGGATATTAAAGATATTTCAATGCAGTTCCGCTACAGATTTGAACACGTTTATGTTACAAAGCCTGGAATGAGAAAGCAGTCAAACATTGATGCAGAAATTGAAGCATTCAAGAATGCGGAAATAGATTTTTCGGCAGATGCAGATTATAAAAAAATGATCAAAAAAGCTTTTTCAGAATCTGCAGAAACAGGCGCAATTCTTCTTGTAACGGGCTCTTTCTATCTTGTTTCAGAAGTAAAAACTTTGATGATGTTATAACTTATTCAATAACGCGCTGAACTCGTTTTGTAATGGCAGTTAAAACTTCATAAGAAATTGTATTTCCAAGTTTTGCAAGATCATCTGCAGTATTTAAAGCTCCGCTTTCTTTTGGTCCAAAAATTATAACTTTATCCCAAAGCTTTACATTCTTATTGTCTTTTCCAATGTTTACCATGCACTGATCCATACAGATTCTTCCACAGACAGGATAATTCTTGCCATTAATAGTAACCTGCAGACCTGGAGAAAAACGTCTTAGAAGTCCATCAGCATAACCGATTGGTAAAACGGCAATATCTGTATCTTCATCACAAACATAAGTACGGCCATAAGAAATTGATTTACCCTTGTAAAAATGACGAATAGCAACAACCTTTGTTTCAAGAGCAAGCACAGGCTTAATTTCAAAGTCTTTACCTGCTGATTTAAGATAATCATGAGTAATTTCATCTGGATAATAACCGTAAGTAATAATACCCGGACGTACCATATCAAAATGCATATCCGTATTATTCAAAAGTGCTGCACTGCTTCCACAGGAACAGATTCCAGGATTAATTCCACAAGCCTTTACATTTTCTACAGCTTTTTTGAATTCCTGGAATTGATTTTTTGTGTATGCCTGATTATCTTCTGAAAGACTGTCAGAAACTGCAAAATGAGTTATCATTCCGCCAAATTTAAGATGCTTTGAAGAAGAAATAAGCATTGCCTGTTCTCCTGATTCTTCTGGATAACAGCCGATACGTCCCATTCCTGTATCTACGGCAAGATGAACTTCGAACTTTTTTTCTACACACTGATTTTCGCAATAGCTGTCACTTGCTTTTATAAGCAGCTTTATATATTCTTCGCCAAAAACAAGCGGTGTTATTTTATATTCAAAAAGATCGGACATTTCAAAAGGTGTACAAATACTTAAAAGCAGAATATTACTTTTAATTCCGGCATTACGAAGTTCAATTGCTTCATCTACTGTTGCCACGGCAAGATAATCAATCCCAACTTCCTGAGCAATCTGAGCTGTAAGTACGGCATTGTGTCCATAACCATCTGCTTTTACTGCAACACAAACCTTTACATTTGGTGCAACATATTTTTTAATTTGTTCCAGATTGAATTTCAGATTATCCCTATAAAGAATTGCCTTTGTACATCTATTCATTTTCCCACCATAAAACACGTACTTTCGCTACGCATTTTTTTAATCTCTTTAATAAGTTATATATAATTTTATGAATATAATGCAAAATTATCAATATAAATCTTAATACTTATTGTAAAAACATCTAAATAAATGGTAAAATATACTATTATGAAAAAAAAGATACTATTTATAAACTTTTTGCTTTTTATTTTAGGAATGATTATTTCCTGTGCAACTACAAACAACGAAACACCAGTAACAGAAAATGTTATTGAAGAAATAGAAGAAAATCAAATTGAAATAATTTCGGAACCGGAACCTACTGCAGAAGAACTTTTTTTGACTCAAATGGAAGGAATTAAAATTGAATTTACAAAGGTTCCTGCAAAAACTAAAAAGAACAAGGCTTTTGGTTCTTCTTATGAACTGCTTGTAACAGATAATGATTCTCCTTTAGCAGACTTTGAAGTTATTTTAAATGTCCCTGAAAAAAAAGAAGGTACTATACTTAATTTTGTTTCAAAAGCTTTTACAACTGATGAAAACGGAATTATTACATTTACTCCGGCTACACCAGATTTTGCAGCAGAAACACAAATAACAGCTTATCCTGCAATTCCAGAAGGACTTGAAATAACTGTTGATGAGCTTAAAGCACAAACCGCAACAGCTGCTTATCTTTGCGAATCTGATATAGTTGCAAAAGGCGCAATTATGTTTGTTTTTGAATATAACGAAAACGGCAAATCACCTAAAAACTCTTACGATATTCTTTCTGGACTTAGAAAAAAAGGTGTTTACCAGATTGGAAATGCACCGATAAGTGATACAGACTATATCAATGCATCAAAAGAAAAAATCTATAAAGAAAATTATGAATATGTAGGAACAGATTTTGGTTACCTTATTGGTGGAACCGTAAAATTTGCAAATCCCGTAGAAAAGAATGAAGATGGAACTTACACTGCACATCTTATTGCAGATATCTACGGAATTGATATGAAAACTGGTATAGTTATTTATGAAGAAAAAAATGAATATACAAGCTCGGGCACAAATTGGAATAAGGCTGTTGAAAGTTGTAAAGAAAAGCTTACAACACTAGTTGTAGATTCTATTATGTTTGGGCTATAATTAAATATACGAGGAATTATATGATTTATACAGACACAAGAGACAGCAATGCAAAAGTTGATTTTAGAACTGCTGTTATGAGCGGAATGAACCAGAAAACAGGAGGACTTTATATTCCGGTTGAATTTCCAAAAATTGATTCTTCATGGTTAAACAAAGATCCCGCTCCAAGCTTCCGTGATATTGCTTTTAATATGGCAAAGCCTTATGTAGAAGGAGAAATTCCTGATACAGATCTTGCTGCAATTATTCAGGATGCTTATCCATTTTCGCCAAAGGTTGCACCTCTTAATAACAATTCTTATGTTCTTGAACTTTTCCATGGTCCAACCTGTGCTTTTAAAGATTTTGGTGCACGCTTTATGGCTCGAACAATGTCTTATTTTAATCGTAACGAAGCAACTCCTCTTCATATTTTAGTTGCAACTTCCGGAGACACTGGTTCTGCTGTAGGAAGTGCTTTCCATGGAGTTCCAGGACTTGATGTTACAATTTTGTATCCTGATGGAAAAATCAGTCCTCTTCAGGAAAAACAGCTTTCTACTTTTACAGGAAACGTTCGTGCCCTTAAAGTAAAGGGAACTTTTGATGATTGTCAGAAGCTTGTAAAAACAGCATTTACTGATGATGAACTTAGAGGAAAGCTCAGACTTTCTTCTGCAAACTCAATTAATATTGCACGTCTTTTGCCACAGAGCTTCTACTACATGTATGCAGCTCTTGTCGTAAAAAATCGTGCTGCACAAGTAAACAAAATTGCAGATCCTTCAATTATCCTGGTTGTTCCAAGCGGAAACTTTGGAAACCTTACATCTGGCCTTATTGCCCGCGAAATGGGTGGTCCAATTGCAGGTTTTGTTGCTGCTACTAATACAAACAAAACAATTCCAGACTGGATTGCAACAGGCGACTATAATGCACGTCCTTCTGTAGAAACTTATGCTAATGCTATGGATGTTGGTGCACCAAGTAATTATGAACGTATTAAAGCTATGTATTCTCTTGATGAAGTACGCAAGCTCTTTGGTTCTTACTGGCTTGATAATGAAGGAATTATGAAGGCAATTGAAGACTGCCACCGCATGACAGGTTATATTATTGATCCTCACGGAGCAATTGGTTATAAGGCCTGGAAAGATATTTATAACGGCGGAATGGAAAAGCTTATTGCCGGAGAAAAACCAGACTTTAATCTTCCTGGACTTACACCTAATATTCCTGACTGGGCTAATAAAGTTACAGACAAAACTGCAGTTGGTGTTATTCTGGAAACAGCAAGTCCTGCCAAGTTTGGTTCAATTGTAACAGAAGCAATTGGTCGTGAACCACCAATGCCGGATCGTCTTGAAGAAGTTCTTAGACTTCCTGATCATGCAATTCCTATGGAAAATGATTACGGCAAGTTTAAGGATTGGCTTATTAGTAATCTTTAATAGCTTTTAGCTAAAAGTTATTAGCTTGAATCAAATCTCGGGGTTTTAGGGGCAGCGCCCCTAGGCGAAGGGGTAGCGGAAAATAAAAAGCCTGCGGTGGTTGAGCTTGTCGAAACCACCGCAGGCTTTTTATTTGAAGCGAGGGGAAGGCTTTCCCCTCTTGCTAATCGCTAATAGCTAATCGCTTTTATTTAACTGCTTCAAAAATGATATCAGCAAAGAAAATTACTGCAAGAATCCATGTAACAACAGGGATTTCTTTTACTTTCTTTCCGGCACACTTGGCAATTACATAAGCAATAATACCGAACATGATACCCTTTGAAATTGAGTATGCAAATGGCATTGTCATAATTGTAATAAATGCAGGTATACCTTCTGTAGGATCATCGAACTTAATGTCAACAACTGACTTCATCATAAGATAACCTACGAAGATTAAAGCTGGAGCTGTAGCTGCTGATGGAATTAAGAAGAACAATGGACTCAAGAAGAGTGACAAGAGGAAGAGAACACCAGTTACAAGTGAAGCAAGACCAGTGCGTGCACCAGCTGCAACACCAGAAGAAGATTCAACGAATGATGTTACTGTAGAAGTACCAAGAGCGGCACCTGCTACTGTACCAACAGCGTCTGAAAGAAGAGCGCCTTTTACGTTCAAAACTTCACCGTTTTCGTCTTTGAGGTTACCCTGCTCTGCTACACCAAGAAGAGTTCCGATTGTATCAAACAAGTCTGTGAAAAGGAATGTAAAGAAGATTACAAAGAACTGACCAAGAACTGCAAATGAGAATTTGCCTGTTACAGAATCAATTACAATTCCCTTGAAATCAAAGGCAAAAAGATATGGCTTTGAAGGAAGTGAGAATGGTTTGAAATCTTCGCCGATTGTTGTTACTCCGAATGGAATACCAATAATTGTTGTAATAACGATACCAAGAAGGATTGCGCCTGGAACGTTGAGTGTATAAAGAACGATTGTAATGATAAGTCCAAGAATTGCTACAATTGCGGTTGCGTGCTGCATATTGAAGTTTACGAATCCGATTGTAGTACCTGTATCTGTTGTACAAATTCCGGCATTAACAAGACCGATAATTGCAATGAAAAGACCAATACCAACTGCAACGGCTTTCTTTAGACCTTCCGGAATAGAGCGGATAATTGCCTCTCGTACACCGCAAATCGAAAGAATGATGAACAATACACCTTCAATAAATACAGCAGTAAGAGCAAGCTGCCATGAACAGCCCATTCCAAGAACTACTGTGTAAGTAAAGAATGCATTAAGACCAAGACCTGGTGCAAGAGCAACAGGGAGATTTGCAACAAAAGCCATAACTAAAGTTGCAAGAGCAGCTGCTATAGCTGTTGCAGTAAACAATGGACCCCATTCCATTCCAGATGCCGAAAGAATGCTTGGGTTTACAGCAAGAATGTAAGCCATAGCAAGGAAGGTTGTAACACCACCGATAATTTCTTTACTAACGGTTGTCCCCCTTTCCTGAAGCTTAAATAACTTTTCCATATATGAATCCTCCTCGTATGGATAAGAAAAATACAAAATTTATTATATTACTAAATGATGGAAAAAGGAAGTTTAAAAGATTTTATAAGTATTTTTTTTAAAGGGAGCGGATGAAGACAAAATGCGTTAAAAAATTGCGCTCCCGCACAATTTTTTTTAACGGATTTCCGATTTAGGCAGGGTTCGACTCACTTTACACTTTGGACAAAAAAAAGCCTCCTTATTCAGGAGGCGTGAGAGCGGATGAAGGGAGTCGAATCATAGATTATAAACAACTCCATACAATTCCGTGCAATTCCTTACAACTACAGACTACAATATATATGAAGAAAACGCAAGTTTTTAATTTAATTTTTTCTCAGAATTACTGTCACTTTTACTGTCACGTTATAATGACGCATAAATGACAGAAGATGATTTCCTCCATTTCCTTCCTTTCCTTGTGAATTCCTCCGTGGGGGAAATGGAAATGTATGTGCTGTAGGGCTGCGCCCCTTGGCCTTCGGCCAATTCCCTGCGACTTCGCAGAAGCAAGTTCTGCGAAGTTTTATATATTTATTTTGTTATGCGAAGTTTTATATATTTATTTTGTTATCGCAAATAATCAAAAAATGTGATATATTATTTATATAGATACTTTTGAAAGGAGGTACCCTATGAGTGATAAACAGATAGAATATTCAGTTTTCTGCATTGAAAATGTTGCAAAAGAACTTG
>JAGCTZ010000135.1 GCA_017963165.1 Treponema sp. | reverse complement strand
ATGCAGAAGGATTATGTAAAACCAAGCTTAATTGTAACTTCTGAAGAAGAATTAAATAAGAAACTTGAAGAAGGTATGAAATCTGCAAAAGAAGGTAAATGTTTATCACCAGAAGAAGTATTTAAAAAAATAAGAGAAAAATACGGACTTACAGACTCAGAATTAAATGAAAACTGAATCTCAAACCCGTTGAATTTTGCGTAAGCTTTTAAATCTTCAAGAGAAATTCCCCGTTTTCTATATTATTCTGTAGTTTCTACGGATTTCTCTTCAGAAACTCAATCATAGAATCCTTCCCGAACAAAGATTCTTCATATTTTTCCCTAGTTTTAAGAATAATATGAGATATAAGAAAAGTCATTAAACTAATAGTTTAATGACAGATTAAAGAACCAATCATACAATGCTAGCATCACTACCAATTTACCAACAAAGGAAAAAAACATGAGAAAACTAGCAAGTGTCCAGACTATCTGGGACGTGCAGCCGATAGAAGGGGCTGACAGGATAGAAGTCGTTTCCGTTTTGGGATGGAAATGTGTTGCCAAGAAGGGCGAGTTTAAGAAATACGATTTATGCGTTTATTTCGAAGTTGATGCATTTTTGCCGGTAAAGCCTGAGTTTGAGTTTCTGCGAGACGGATGTTACAGAAGCAACGATTTGAACGGAGATGGATTTTTGATGAAGACAAGAAACTTCCGAGGACAGGTTTCACAGGGACTCGTTTTACCGCTTTCAATTCTGGACGGTATCGCACCGCTTGATGGAATTGCCTGGAAGACTGGTGATATCGTAAGCGAACAACTTGGCGTAAAGAAATGGGAAGTTGCAGAAATTGCCACTGGAAGCGGACGAGTTATCGGAGACTTTCCACATGGCATTCCAAAGACAGATGAAATTCGAGTTCAGGCGGAACCTGGCTTGATTGATGAGTTCAAGGGCGTCCCTTACTACATCTCTACCAAAATGGATGGAACCAGCGTGACTATGTATCTGATTGACGGTAATTTTGGAGTCTGCTCAAGGAATTACGAAATTGCTGATGATGAGACTAGCCCTGCATGGAAGTTCGTTCATAAGCACAATGTAATTGAAAAAATCAAAAAGGGAGCTGAGGCTATTGGTTTGAAAAATGTAGCAGTTCAGGGTGAGTTCTGTGGAGAAGGCATTCAAAAGAATCCGCTCAAGCTTGTTACTGCCGAATGGTACGTGTTTACTCTGCGGGATATGGATCAGGGAAAGCGACTTGGTCTTAAAATGATGCAGGCTTTCTGTGAAGCTGCCGGCTTAAACATGGTTCCTGTTGAAGAAACCGGTGATCAGCTTCCTTACAAAACTGTGGAAGAGTTTATCGAAAGGGCCAAAGGAAAGTATGCAAGCGGCAATCAAAAAGAAGGAATTGTTATCAGACCAATAGAACCGGTTTACAGCAAGATCCTTGAAGGTCCGCTTTCTATGAAGATAATTAACAACGATTACCTTTTGAAGCAGAAATAAAAGAAAATCAACTGTCCGATTTTTTTGGACAGTTGATTTTTAGGAAAATAATTATGACAATCTACATGACAAGCGACTTGCACGTTGACCATTACATAAATCATCGTGTAAGCCTTGAAAACTACATAAATAATGTACTCAAACCGGCGGATGTTCTTTGTGTGGCAGGAGACACCTGTGATGATCCAAATCTCTTTGTAGAATTTTACAAGGCAGTATCACCCCGCTACAAAAAGATTTTTGTTGTTTTTGGAAATCATGATTTGACTGTCGGGAACAATTCTTATTTCAGAAATAATCCCTTTAAAGAAACTCAGGCAAAACTCAATTATCTAAAAGCAGAAGTTGCAAAGTTAGGAAACGTTTCAATTCTTGATGGAAGTGTCGAAGAATACGAGGGCATAAAGTTTGGTGGAACAATGGCATTCAATGACTGGACCTGGGCCTTCCATCTTGAACCGGAGCCAGATGGAAATATTCACAAGTTTCTCTTTAACTGGCATTACTGGTTCGATTACGTAAACTGGAATTATATGAACAACAATCATTCTGCCATTCTAAAATCAGAAATGCAAAAGCTGGATAACGTTGTTTCTCAAAAGCCTGATATCATAATGACTCATTACATCCCATTATTCTTTGGAGTTGAACGTCAATACTATTATTCCGACTCTACAACTTATTTCTATTTCAACGGTCAAAAATATTTGGACCAGTTGAAGGATCAAAGCATCTGGCTTGCAGGACATACACACACAGTTCGCGCGAAAGATTTACTACAGGGAGACGGAAGAATCATTCAGTTAAAACTGAATCCGGTTGGTTAT
>JAGCTZ010000134.1 GCA_017963165.1 Treponema sp. | reverse complement strand
TCTCTGACCCGCAGATGCTGCAGAGAAGCGAAAGCAGCACCATTGAATCAGGGCCGCCGGAAACACCGATGCCTACGCGCATTTCAGATGCAGACCATTTTTCGATTAAGTTTCGTTTTAATTCTTCAATTGTTTCAGATTTCATTAAAGACCCGGCTTACAATTCCGCCACACGAACAAAAAAAAAGATATTCCAAAAACTTCCGTTAATGGAATATCCTCTTCAATCTAACCAAAGCTGATAGTTAATTCCTCAGTTATTTGATGGCGCGAACCTGTGCGATAACAGCATCGCCGTCAGAAAGAACTTTTACGCCGTTTGGCAATTTGATGTCTTTTACAGCCATTGAAGCACCAAGTTTCAATTCAGAAACATCTACAACAAGGCGGACAGGCAAATCTTTTGGCAGACATTCAATTTCAATTTCTTTTACGCCAGCTTCAAAGAAACCACCTTCGCGAACACCAACAGGGCTTCCAGAAACCTGTACACGAATGTTTCTCTTAAGCTTCTTAGATTCATCGATAACATGAAAATCTACATGAAGATTTTTGTCTGTTTTGATGTCATATTCAGTGTCTTTAATAAAAGCCAAAGACTTTTTGCCATTAACATCAAGATTGATTAATGTAGTTGGAGTTGCAACTTTCCAGATCTTTGTGAATTCTACTTCATCAACATCGAGCATTGTTGCTTCGCCCTTTGAGTTATACATAACAGCAGGTAAACGGCCTGCGTTGCGAAGTCTTTTTGCAACAGTCTTTCCAGAATCTTTGCGCTCTTTTGCAACCAAAACTAAACTATCCATTTCAGGAACTCCTTATTCTCCAGCATCTCTGCACTATTTTTTACACAGGAACTAAATCACATTCCTTATATTCACTGGGATGGCAGGATTCGAACCTGCGGAATGACGGCACCAAAAGCCGTTGTCTTACCACTTGACGACATCCCAATCTGCGTCTGTAAACCAGACACTATGATATTCTTTCCGGATACACCGGTCAGATCCAATTTAAAAAGAGGCTTTACTCGTCTTCGTATGCAACGGTTTCATCGAAATTGCCTTTTGCATATTCATCGAGAATTTTATCTTGCAGCTCGGTTCTAAACTCAGGGCTGATAGGATGAGCAACATCCTTGTAATCGCCTGTTCTTGTTTTTCTGCTCGGCATTGCAATGAATAATCCAGTTTTTCCTTCAATAACTTTGACGTTATGAACGACAAAACAATCATCAAAAGTTACGGTCACGTAAGCTTTGAGTTTTCCCTCAGAAGCAACTTTTCTGATACGGATTTCGGTGATTTGCATTTGATTGCTCCTTATATAACATTATCTGAACAATTCGTGCTAAAATACATCACATAAATAGCAACGCTTAAAACACGAAGCAAGCCTGTTATATGCGTCTTGAGCTTTCTGTTTAGCCTCAAAGACCCCGAACACAGTTGAACCAGATCCTGTCATATCAGCAAAATCTGCCCCAACATCTGTAATCGCAGCCAAAGCTTCATGAATTTCAGGATATCTGCTGATTAACGGCTGTGTAAAGCTGTTTGCAAAAACCCATTTATCAGCAGGTCTTTTATAAATTCCTTCCAATTCATCAAGTGAAGGCCACTCAACTTTTGAAACTGTATTATTCATATTCCACTCATCAACAAGACCATAAGCCTCTTTTGTTGAGCTATGAACATCCGGACAAATAACAACAAAATATAGATCTCTTCGACCTTCAATCGGCCGAACAATTTCACCACGACCACTTACAATTGCGCAGTCTCCATACAAAAAGAACGGAACATCACTGCCAATTTTTTCAGCAATTTCCACAAGAACTTTCTGAGGAACATTTGCCGAAAACAATGAATTAAGTGCCCGCAGCAAAGCAGCTGCATCAGAAGAACCACCGCCCATTCCTGCGCCACTAGGAATGTGCTTAACCAGATCAACTGCAATTCCTTCCCGTATTTCAGCAACTTCTGCAAAAAGCGAAAAAGCTTTCTGTACAGTGTTTTCAACAGGCAGTTCCATTCCATGAACTTGAAGCGAACAGCCCGCCGACGCGGAACGAGTTACAGTCAGTTCGTCACATAAACGAATCTTCTGAAATATGCTCTCAATGTTATGAAAACCGTCAGCCCTTTTAGGGAGAACCCTCAAAGTCAAATTGAGCTTTGCCGGTGCAAGTTCATAAACATTAGATAACATATCTTCGCTATTATACTAAAAAGTTCAAGTTTGTCAAATGCTTATACCTAGAATAACAGCTTTTTTTTGTAAAACTGAATAGAAACAACGTGTTTTGACGCGCGATATTTTTTCCTGTCTGCCAGAAAGTTTTATAAAAAACGAAGAACGATTTACTTTCATAAATAATGCAAAAAATGTATAAAAACCGTAAAAAAACGCAAAAATTTATGTGGAAATAGTTGACATAAAGCAATGCCTTAAACTATGTTTTTTATATGAAGACGAATCAAAGGAAGTGGTCAAATGCTCAGTGAAAGCGAATTATTGGACGAAACATTAGAGGCAGATTACATGTTTATGGACGCCTATGATGATGACGAAGATTTTGATGATGAAGATGATGAATCATTAGACGATTTCGACGACGATGATTTTGCTGATGAGGATTATGACGATGAAGATTTTGACGATGATTTAGACGGCTTCGACGAAGAAGATGACGACTTCTTTGACGAAGAGGATGATTTCGATGAATATGACGACTTTAACTAAAAGGCGTTTTTAATTCAGTCAAAAAAGTTATTGTTTTATCAGTGGAAAAGGCAGCG
>JAGCTZ010000133.1 GCA_017963165.1 Treponema sp. | reverse complement strand
TCCTGAAACCAGTCTTCAAGTCCCTGATAATCAACTTTTGAAGTATCTTTCCTTGCTGACACGCCGATAGGATCCGCAGCAACTAATTCAGGCTTATGCTCCAGAATAAAACTTCGAGTTGATTTAAGAAGAGCAAAAACTGTTTTTTGCAAAACTTCTACATCGTCACTTTCCAAAAGCTTTTGCGCATTTGTAAAAAAGTCTTCAGGCACATTCTTCATTTCCGGGCAGGAATACATGCGGCTTTTTTCATCTTCATTGTAGGCCTGACTTTCGCTGTAAATGGCGCTTTCTGTATAAGTGTGATTCAAATAGGCAACTGCTCTTGAAAGCCACTCGTGAATACAGTCAGCTTCTGAACGGACGCGGTAAAGCTTTTCTTCAAAAATCATGGAACGGTAGATTTCCAAAGCCTTGTCCATACATTCAAGCGCCTTTCCATAAACAAAGGTGTCGTTGCAAAGATTTTCGTGCAGGCGCCTTTTGCATTCTTCAAAAAGTTTGGTATCAGCCTCGCTTCTGGAATAAAGGATTGTCGCATTATCAAGAACAATTGGCATATCATTCAGATTCACGGAATTCTCAAGCCGTTCCCAGGAGCGCGGATACAAATCGTGCCCGACTCCATCAATTATAAAAGTCTCCGCAAGCTCATTCCCACGTTCTGTTGCCGGCACAAAGTAATCAAAAATTTCTCCGTGCTCGTCGCCATCTGTAGAATGACCTTTTATTCCAATCAAAAGAGCCACATCATCTTTATATTCTTTTTCAATCTTATTGATTACCCATTTTGTAAGTGGATGCATTTTTTCCTCCTGTGTAAGACCGCCTGATAGGCAGTCGGTGTTGTATTGAAATTACTGTCACTACCGGTCGTGCTATGGTTTTATAGTAACATGAGAAATTACGGAATAAAAGTGTCAAAAATAGTTTAAAATGATTTTGCTATAACAGGTATTCCCTCACAAAATCCCAAATGCCATATCATACATATCTCTTGCATCGACGGTGTTCCTGATGTAAGTAGGATTGTCCGGTTCGTACCTGACATATTTTTCGACCTCTTCAATAAGTGCGAGATAACAAACTGCAAGAGCATATCTGATTTCTGTTTCCTTAGTGAGGAGGATTTTTTCTGTGGCCATCTCGTTATAAATATCCAACTCTTTTGGTTTGGCCGAAAGAGGTGCTTTTTGTCCAGAACCCAGTGTTATAAAATCAGCAACCGGATCACCCCAGAAGCCGCGTTCAGGATCTATCCAGCTGATTTTTTCTGTCTCTTTGTTATAAAGGATATTACTGTCCCACAGGTCAAAGTTCACCATTCTGCAGGGAACTGTCTCAAGCAGTTTTTTATGCTTATCAATCAGATTTACAAAACGCTCTCCGTCAGGCGTGTCGTGGCCAAGACTTTTACAGTCATCAATCAGCCTGATTGCCATATTTTTCAGGGCTTCATACCAGCTGGCATTTAGGCCCGTCTGTATGTAGCCGTAGCCGTCATTTGTGATTTTGTGTATTTTAGTGAGCATGCAGATTTTCTGTTTTTGAATTGCTTCATATTCCTCTGCAGTTATGCCCATTTCCCAAATAAGGCCACCGGGCATGAGCTCCATAATAAAGCAGTTACTTTTTATGATTTCTTTGGAAAAATCAGAAACATAGACTTTTGGACAGAGGATATCTGTTTTTTCATGCATCTGCGAATACCAGAAAACTTCTGATTTCATCATGTTTTTTTCATAAGTCAGAACTTTTGAACCTTCCGGTGGCGCAATCTTTAATGCGTAGGAAAGGCCGTTATCGCAGGTGACTTTGTAGGCTGCATTAAATTCGCCGCATCCAAGGGCGGCTATATCAACCACATTCCCCAATTTGTGAAAAGAAAAAAGTTTTTTGATTTCTTCGTCCGAAGCTTCATATTTTGTCTTGCTTATAACTGTCACAACAGTACCTCCTATTCCTATAAACTCCTAATTGCAGTTCCCGCCCACTTCGCGGTCGGTCGCGCTTTCCGCCATTCCGCAACGGATTCCAAGTCTAATACATTTCTTTCCGTATTTTTCTCATCCTCGCCCATACATTATCGCCATAGTTGCTGAGCATAACCGTTATCATTCCATTATTGGGATTATATTCAGAAATAGCGCTTACTCCATCATCGCATCCCTGCATGTACACGTAATCTTGCCCTTTGGGATTGTCGATAATCCACAC
>JAGCTZ010000013.1 GCA_017963165.1 Treponema sp. | reverse complement strand
TCAATATGGCTCAGGCAGAAGTTTGCAGAATCGAAAGCACAGATGAAAGCAAACTTACATACCTCGACTTTAGAGCTGCAGAACTCAAGGTTGAGCCGGAAGAAAGAAAGTATTGCAAATGGTTCTTGAACGAAACTGTTCTCAATCATATTGCAAACATTCAGGACGACAACGGCAACCCAATCTGGAGAAAGCCAGGCGACGGAATGCCAGGAAGAATCGACGGCTACGATGTTGTTGAAAGCCGCCTGATGCCGCAGCTTGCCGACCTCGAAGCCGACAGTGTGATTGCCATCTTTATGAATCCAAAGAGAATCATCCACGGCAACCGCAAAGGAATAGAAATCAAACGCTTTGACGAAACAACCGAAGGCCTTGAATACGGCGAACTCTTTATGCGCTTTAGAAAGCGCGACGGCTTCCTCGTAACCCGACCTAAGAAGAATATGGTTCTTTTGAAAACCGCAGAAGAATAAGTTACCGCATACAGCGTGACTTATACCTAACAATTCCAAAAGCCAATTGTAATATTGGCCTTTGGAAAGCGGGGGCGAAAAATCCTAAAACCGAAGTGAAGGCAAATGCAAGGCTTGGAGCGAAGCGACAACCCGCAGGGCTTGGCCTTGTATTTGACTGAACGGAGGTTATACTTTCCTGAGCCCTGCTTTTCCAGGAGCGACAATGCATCCATTTCCTTTTGAAGAATTACAGAAAATCTTAGAGCTTAAAGACACAGAACTTATCACGGATGAATTACTTTTTAATTCGGTTTTAACAACACTTGAAAAGCAACTTGGTTTTTCTTTAGAAGATAAAAACTACAACGAAATCCAGACAGTAAAAGATCATAAAGTTTACACAGATAATGACAACATCACAGAGATGGTAAACATTATTGATATGAATACAAAAGAACGAGTGCCTAACTGTATCATAAATGAAAGAGAAATCTTTCTGCTTTCTACTGAATATGAAAACCATGTTTTGTTTTTGAATTACAATGCAGGCTTTACACCACAGACATTTCCTTCAGATTTGAAAGAAGTGATCATAAAATTATTTCTCTTAAAAAAGAAAGAGTTCATTAAAACACAAAATCACGAAGACGATTACTCCTTTGAAATACCCCAGAATATACAGAACATAATCAATCTATATAAAAGAAAGACACTGTAATGAAAAACTTTGAACCAGTCTACAAAGAATTAGAAAATCTCTTTATTAACAAGTTTCCGGAATACATCGAGAAAATCAATAAAGAGCATAATGACGGAATCATCTTAAAACCTTTTGAGAATAAGAGTCTGGAAGAGAACTGCATTAAAACACCTTCATTTTCTTTCAAGCTTGAAGAAACAGAATATGAAGAAAAAGACAGAATTATTGAAAACGAGGTTTATAAAATAAGTATTGAAATAAAATTACATTCAAACACACAGAACAAAATTTTAATCTTATGGCGATACCTTGAAGCTATACAACTGATTTTTAATGAAGAAAATTCAGCCTATCTTTATAGAATTGAAAACATGCAAGGCGGAAAAGTCTATATCCGCATAGAGTCAGATGTATAGAATTTTATGATAAACGGCGGTATATTAAAAAGTGAAAGATAGTTATTATGGCAAAAGATATGGATTTTGATAAACTTTATAAATCAGTTGCAAAGCTAGATGAGGCTTTTGAAGATAACACTGCTAAGGCAATAAATAGAAATATTACTGCCAGAAACTGGCTTATTGGTTTTTATATTGTTCACTATGAGCAGAAGGGCCAGGACCGTGCAAAATACGGTGAAAAGACATTGCAGACTTTGGCAGAAAGATTGAATAAAAAATCTCTTTCATACAGAAACTTAAAGCTCTATCGTCAGTTCTACAAAGAGTTTCTTTCTCTTGAAAAACCGATTTTTGATTATGTGCTTAACGAATTTGGAAGCGAAAAGGCTTTGATATCTGGGATTCAGAAGAATCTTATTGAGGATAAAACCGCTTCTAAAGATTTGGCAATCAGTGATTGCCAAATTGGGCAAACACTGTTTGCCCAATTCGATGATTTACAGATTCCGCCGGAAAAACTTTTTACACATCTTTCCTATTCTCATTTTACATTGATTATGGGTGTTGAAGATGCTGTTGCAAGAATCTTTTATGAGCTTGAAACCATGAAAGGTGTATGGACTGTACGCGAATTAAAACGTCAGATTGATACCAATTACTTTGAGCGTTCTGCAATCAGTTCTAATCCTCAAAAGATGAGTGAATATGTTCAGTCAAAAACTCAGAAAATGACTGTTACTGATATTGTTAGAAATCCGTATGTTTATGAGTTTTTGGGACTGAAAGACAGAGAAATTGTAGAAGAAAGTGAACTTGAAGAAGCCTTGATAAATCACTTGGAAGAGTTTTTGCTGGAGCTTGGGCAGGGCTTCTGTCTTGAAGCACGTCAGAAAAGAATTCTTGTTGATGATGAATATTTCTTCTGTTATTTGGTTTTCTATCATAGAATTTTGAAGTGCCATGTTCTTGTTGATTTGAAGGCTTCAAAAATTAAATATGATGATATTGCACAGATGAACCTTTATCTTTCATATTTCAAGAAAAACATAATGCAAGAAGATGATAATCCTCCTGTAGGTATTCTTATGTGTACTCAAGCTGGAAAAGAGCTTGTCGAATATGCAAAAGAAGGAATTGATGAAAATCTTTTTGTAAAGAAATATAAACTTGCTCTTCCTAAAGAATCTGAACTTACTAAATGGCTTAAGAAAGAAGTAAAAGATTTTGGTGGAAAATAAAATCTGTATTTAAGGAATAGGAAAGCGAATTGGACATTTTATTGGACAAAAATATGTCCAGTAAAATGTCCAATAGTTGCAGTTTTACAAATCTTTCATTAATTCCAGGAATTCTTCTTTTGTTTTTGAACCTTCGACCTGCTGTTTGTCATAAACAAGGAAATATTTGAATTGTTTTCCAGCATTTTGCGCCCAAGTGTTGCCGAGACGGATTTTCTTTGTTGCGATAAGATGGTCGCCTTTTGTTTCGAGAAGGATTATTTTTCCGCTGGTGGTTTTAATTATGAAGTCTGGATAATGGTTAGTAACTCCATTTATTTCAAAACCGCCGTTTGATTCTCTTACAGGTTTTCTGTGCCACCATTCTACATTTGGAAGGGAAGCTACTTCGGAAATGACTTTCATTTCAAAATCGTTCATTTCGCCTTCTTTCTGATAAAGCGATTTTTGAATGGCAAGTGAACTTGTGTTTACGACACGGAGAACTTCTGGTAATGAATAATAAACGTTCAGATTGATTTTATCTGCTTCGATTTGATTATAAAATTTCTTTTCGGCATAGGCATCGCTGAGTTCATCTATCTTATCGCTGATACATCTTGAATATAAAAGAATGTTTGAAGCAAACTTTTCGAATTCTTCTTCGGTGAAGTTCTTTAAGATGTGTTCGATATAGATTGCAAGCTCTTTGTCATCGATAGGATATTTGCTGCCAATAATACGCATTACTTCTGATTTTGCAGTTTCTATGCGGGCTTCACGTTTCTGGTTTTTATCGCAAATGAGTTTTTTGATGTTTTCGAGTTCTGTTCCGGTGATTTTCTCTTAGCTTGGAAGCGTGTTAGCTGCCAGCATATTGTACAGGATGAATATATAGATTTTAGACGCTGTGATTATCGCTTTCCAGATGGCACAGAGTTCGGCCCATTCTATAACTACAGCCGCAGAGATTACGTGGTGATTGTAGCCACGGATACAGATGGCAAATATATCTGTGTCCGCCAGTATCGACACGGTATAGAACGTGTTACAACTGAATTCTGCGCTGGAGGAATCGAACGCGAAGATGGAAAAGAATATGGAAATCATGCAGACAACCAGCATGCTGAATTAGCCCTTGATGCTGCTAAACGTGAATTAATGGAAGAAACTGGATATGAATCTGATGATTGGAAGTTTTTAATGTCCATTCCATCCAATGCAACAATGGCTGATAATTATGCCAATATTTTCGTAGCTAAGAATTGCCGCAAGGTTGCTGACCAGAATTTGGATGATACAGAATACCTTAACGTACATACCTATACAAGAGCTGAAATTGATGACATGATTAAATCTGGAGAGTTTCCTCAGATGGCCCATGTGCTGGCGTTACTGCTAGCCAGCTGACATTTTACTGAATTTGGTCCATGAAATTCATTAGGATGTCTGAGCATTCTTTAGGTTTATCTAGGTATATTTCATGCCAACCCGGAAGTTCTACCATTTGACAATTTCCTAGCTTTTCCACGAATGGTGTATATATATCGAATGAATCGTACTCTATGTCATACGTAGTTGCCGCAACATATACCTTGGGTATATCATTCTTTTCTAAGGTATCCCAAGTCTTTCTTATGTTGTCTCCAAATAGTTTTTCTTCCGAATCACATGCATTTGAACCCATAGACTTTGCTATCATGCCCCATGCTATTTCTCTATGTCCCTCATCAACGAGAGCAAAGGTGCCACCATCTTCATCATCATCTTCGTTACAAACAGTTTTAATAAAAGCTCTAATCAGGCCAAATTTTCCTGCTGTATGCATCCAATCTGGGAAGAAATCCCAATCACTATACTGATCCTTTTCAATTGGATAAATAGGTACGCCATCCCAAATTACCACTCCTTCAATCTCATCTGGATAGTGACTTTCCCAATAAGCTGAATAAATGCCACCTAAAGAATGCCCCATAAGGATGTAAGGTGCCTGCACACCTGCATTCTTAAGAGCCTTGCGATAATCTTCAACAACATATTCTACAGTCATATCGTTTTTTGTATCCTCGCTTAAACCATATCCAGCTCGATCAATAAAATACAATTCATTGTTCTTTTCAACTTCTTTTGTCATTCCTCTCCAACTAAGGAAAGCTTCGCCATCAAGAAAACCTGATAAGCAAACAATTCTATGGTCGCCATTATCTTTTCCACACTTATAAACATTAAGAGAATAGTCACCCACTGAAACTAGATTCCCATATCCCTCTGACCTAAGCTGCTTGGCCTCACCATGCATTTTTAAATGTTGATAAGAAGCAAATATAGTAACAAACAAGACAATCCCTGCCAAAATAATACCTACAGCACGTCCTATAATCTTTTTCATCTTTTTCTCCTACCAATAACACATATTCCAATTATTTTACTACGACTGTCATAGTATGTCTGACGTAGTATTTTATATCATAGGAGACATTTCCTGTCAAGAATTCAATAAAAACCTGCTAACAAAAGTCAATGACTTTTTAGCAGGTTTACATTTTTTTATTTATCCTAATTTTCTGTACAACAAAAAGGCTGGATGCTTAGCCAGCCAAAGTTACCCTTTATTTTATTGGTATACTTCCATTACTCGTGCATAGTAAATACGCAGAAATTTATTCAATCCAGCAATTTTCGCTTCTTTTTTACTTTTTCCCTCTGCCTCTTTTTTCAAAATATAATTGTATACTGCATCATCCTCTGGAGCTGGATGACTCTTTAATACACGCATGACTTCATATCCAACTTTACGTAATGTTGATGATCCTCTTTTTGTTATCCTTCGATTGCTTCCAACAAATTGCCCAGATTCATAAGGCGGTGGATCGATTCCAGCACAGGCCACCAATGCCTTCCCGTTATGTAATCTTCTTACATCTCCAATTTCAGCAATTAATTTAGGCGCAAGGACTTCTCCAACACCTCCCATTTCTCTAACAACAGTATATTCAGGTAATGTCTTTGAAAGTTCCTGCATGCGTGATAAAATGTGAGACAGAGAGCTATCAACAGCTCTTAATACTGATATGGCTTCCTGTACTAACATTTTGGTAGATGGGGTGCTGGAAGACAATGTTGGAATACCACCTAAAGCTAATTCATAGACTGACTCAGCCTTTGATTTGCTTTGGTGGTATTTTCTTTCTTTTGCCCAGGCAAGGTATTCGGTTGTGAATTCTTTGCAACTCATAGATGTAATTAAATCAAAATGCCAATACACCTATACGAAATCACACAGCTTGTCTTTTCCATTTTTTTCATCCCGACTACTAAACATTTTTTTGATTCCTGGCATTGCATAATCAAGGATATGCGTTAATTCTTGAAGTGCCTTAACATGAAGTTCCATGTAGTATCTGTACCTACGACCAAGGAGTTTAAGTTCTGCGTATGTCTCCTCATCACTTTCAAATTTCTGAAGTTTAAACCATTTATCAATTCCATATTCAGCTATCATTATGGAATCAAGTCTATCGGTTTTGGCTCCTCGAATACTATGCTCCTTTGCATATTTTTTCATCATAAATGGATTGATTACTGACACAAAATATCCTTTATCAAGTAGGAAAGTAAGTACTGGCAAGTGATAAATTCCAGTTGCTTCCATAATTACTCGTACTTCTCCATCTAGCTTGCTCAAAAGATTATCAATAGCTTCTAATCCATCTTCTGTGTGCTGAACCTCGAAAGGACGGCAAACAATCTCCCCATAAGGCTTAAGAATACATACAGTACTTTTGCCTTTTGAAACATCAATTCCAACACTTATCATGGTAAGCTCCTCCTTCTAAAAAATAGTAATTGTTCCAGCCACACTTATTACTACTCAGTTTAGTTGGTTACGCGGGAGCTAGTCCCAACCTGCTTAATCGAATGTTTATAATAAGGGGTTGGTTAACGGTTTTTGTTACGGATGTAAAAATCCAAAAAGACCCTCGTTAGACCAATTACTCCCCTTATTATAAAAAATAAGTGTAGCTGATGGGGTAATTACTCCCTTCAACTACACTTTTATGGTACTAAATTACCCCATAGGAAACGTACTCTGCCTTTAGAATTGGATTATGAGAATTCAAGGTAGAGACAGCACACTGACTATGACCGAAAAGGTTAAGAATTATTTACCTTCTTGCACAAAGGTTTGAGCTTACAATTTCCCTATGATGATTCAGGGAAAGAGCTGCACACTGACTGTGGCAAAAGACTGTTACTATTATCCACTACCTTACAGCGAGGAAACTGTACGAAAAGCGTCGAAAGGCTTTGTTCTGCCTGGCGTTATTGGTGAAAGGAACAGAGAGATAAACGTTATTACTGGAAAAACGATTGAAGGCTGTTTTGTAACACGCCTTGAATACCAGTGCGTTTTGGCTTTGTTCCTTTTGCTTTTTAATAACAACGAATCTTTTGATTTATATGCAGACAGAATTTGTAAAAAACTCATTTATAAAAACGTACTTCCAAAAGCATTTGAACTTAGAGCAGAAAATGGAAACCCTTTTTACTTTCGTCTTGATGTAAAAGACAGTGATGATTCATACACAGAAAACTGGCCGCTAAATGTACCGGATATGAAATGGCCGAGCTGCAGAACCTACTACTATGACGGACATTCTGTTATAGCAGACCTGCAGACTCTGCCTCTGATTTACCGTTTTGAACTTAGAGGAAGCTTCACTGAAAAAACAAAGTTTGAAATTACTCTTTATTTTCCTCTGACAGAAAAGTTCTATCCTTCCCTCGATAAGATAGAAAAACTTTCAATCATAATTGATTTGAATGACGGCGTGAGCCTGGATCTTTATGACTTGAGACCAAGCGGAAGCCTTACTGACATTAACTGCGCTGACACAGTTTTGTGTTACCAGAAGTTTGTAGTTGAAAGTCATATTGTTTTTAATATCAGAAACTCTGAACAAAATACACAGGTGGTGCTATGAGATTTTACGAGTTACCGCCTGAAGTTGAAAATAAAATCCGCAATACTGACGCCCGTCCTTTTGTTCGTGTGGTGCTTGAACTTGCTGGCGGCGATGTTTACCTTCCGGATTCAGATATTCTGGAATGCGTAATCACCAGTTACAACACAGAGGCCGGCGGCATTATGAACTGCGGCGAGCTTCTTTTGAAAGGTCTTTATGATGTTGAGCATAATCCGGAATATACAACAGGACTTGGAGTTCAGATCTGGTACTGCTTTGGGAAACGTGAAAACACTTTCTTTAGATTTCATCTTTTTGTTGATGATAACGGATTCCAGAGTCAGGAAACCGGATTTCTTGATAAGACTACCAAAGTACGCTTAATTGATTTGAGCTCTAAACTTGATGATACAAAACTACAGCATAACTGGACTGATGCGCAGACTGTGGTTCACTCTGTTGTTTGTGACAGAACGAATCCTGAAAACTCACTTGTTCATATCATCGCAAAACGCGGCGGACTTAATGTAAATGAAATAAACTGTGGCTCTCTTCCTTTTGATATTCCTTATGTGATTGTTGTAGGTTCTGCCTGGAAAGAACTCTGTGCACTGGCAAAAGCTTACGATGCGGTTGTGGAATGCGGTAAGGATCTGACTCTCTCTTTTATTGAATCTCCTTATGATGTTGAAAATGAATATTCTGAAGAAAGTGATTTTACTTTAGATGAAACTCAGATTACTCATTACAGATTTTTCAACAATAACGACAAGTACGCAAACAACATAAGACTTAAATACACTCGTTATGTTCAGACTGAACGCCAGGAGCTCTGGAGTTATAGCGATGCACCGGTTTGGTATGACGAGGATATGAGGCCTTATTATCCGTTTACGGATGATAGCAGGAAGATTATTTCTGACAATGATTATGAGGCTATTTATACGGCTAAGAATGAAGATGGAAAAACGAGAAATGTTGTGTATGCGGACCAGCTGACTACGGAAGAAGAGTTTGTTCGTGATATGCAGATTGCCGGGTCAAGCCCGGCAATGACATGCACAAACTATGATACAACCACTTACAAAGACAGAGCGATTATTCAGCTTTCGAGAAATGGGAATTTGATTGGGCTTTATAAAGCTGCGATTTATGGTCGGGCTATTATTTCTGAAACTAATTACAGCATTTTTGTGAAAGATGATAACGAGATTGCGGTCAAAGGTCAGATTGTCAAAAACGTGACATCGAAATTTCTTTCAGATGATTTATTTGAAGATGAACCTTTCTGTCAGCGACGTGCAAAAGATTTGCTGCAGGAATGTATTAACTGCAAAGGTGCTTATTACTTTACAACTTATCTTCCTCTGATTCATGCCCGCGTTGGGGCTTTTATGGATATCAGACTTAAAAAAGATTCTGCATTTAAGAAAGTGAGAATTGATGAACTCACATTCAGATATAAAAAAGAAGAAGCCTTCTCCAGCGAAATCTGGGTAACGCGGGTTTAGACTTCGGGAGGAAGTTATAGAGAATATTGAATTGTTAGTTAAGTCTATGAATGGCTTACAGGTTGAGCTTTCTGGATTCAGATCTGAAATGAAAGAATTTAAGAAAGCTGTTGAAAAAAGAATGGACTGCCTTGATACGAGGTCTACTGCCTGTCAGTTTAATCCGAATGTGTGTGCTACGGCCCGCAGACTTGAAGAACACATTAAGGCAGACAACGGAAAAGCCGGAAGAAACATGGCTGTGATTGCCTGTGTTATTTCCTGCTTTAATGTGGCGGTTACGGTGATTACTCTGGTGGTCAAAGGTTTATAAAGGTGGTTTCGACAGGCTCAACCACCACGGAGGTGTATGAACGATAAGATTCGTGATTTGAAAATAAGGCTGATGCTGGAAGCTGAAAAGGAACTTACTGAAGATTTGACAGAGGCTCAGCGTTACCAGTATTACCTGGGACGTATGCAGTTTTTGCATTATGTCTCTGGAAAAGAAAATCTGCTTGAGGCTGACTGTTCGGGGTCTGTTTGTCTTGCTCTTCTTCTTGCAACTGGGTGCGGAATTAGAGTTACGGCAGATGCTTTGTACAGAAAGTTTTTTACAAAGAAGAATCCGGAAGCTGGAGATATAAAGGCTGCTTTCTTTATTTCTAACTATGACAGGAAACTTGGAAACAGGCTTTACCATGAGGGCGAATGTGCTCACGTGGCTGGAGTTGCCGGAACTGATGTCGTGTTGAATTGTGTGGAGCCTTATGCGGTGCTTCGCTCTCTTAGTGACATGCGGCCGGTGTACAACGCTATGGATTATACGGTTGTGGTCCGCGGTTTAGACCGACGTGCGCTGCAGAAAGCTAGTGATGAACGTTCTGATCTGTTTGGGGCTGATTATGAATTCACAGAGTTTGCAGAGCTTTTAAGCCAGGAGAAAGGAGCATGATTAGTTTTAGATTTCAGAGACTGGTTGAAAAGCTGCTTAGCGTGAAGTTTGTAATCTTTATTGTTGCAACTGTACTTCTTTGTTGTGGTGTTCTTGGCGGTGGCGAATGGCTGACTGTGGCTCTTACTGTTATTGCAGGTAGAGAGATTCAGAAGTTTAAGGATTTTAAAACTTCAAGGAAGGTATCGGATGAAGAAGCTTTGGGAAGTGATTAAGAAAATCTTTGTTTGGTTGGGAGCTGTGTTTGTGGCTATATTCACGGGTCTCTTTGTAAAGGAGATGCCGAAACAAGTTCGGCATGACGGGGATGGATTGAAGGAGGATGGTTCTGATGAAATTAATAAGAAGGCTGCGGCTAAACGGGACCAAGCGATTGCTCGTATTGAGCGTGCTGATGCTCGTGAGCTTGCAGAATCTTATGGGCCAGTCTGCGATGCAATTGCAGAAGGAAAAGAAAGATTCCGACGCAGATGTGCCGGAGCTGACGATTGAGGAAGTTATGCAAATTGCAGAAGAAGAAATTGAACGTACTGCTCAAGAGGCAGTTAAGGCTGCTTTACTGGAAGTTGGTGGCGAGCTTGCTTTTGAAAAAGAGAGAGCTGACCAGATGGAAGCAGCAAAACTTGCACTTGAGGCGGAGAATAAAAAGTTGAAGGCGGAAGCCCAGAAGAAAAAGAATCAATTCTTTTATGGAGCTTTGATTGGTGGTTCGGGAGCTGTGATTATTACATCTCTTGTTTATGGATTTATTACAAGTGTTAGATAGATTGTCGGGTCAAGCCGGGGAATGACAAAAAAGGTGGTTTCGACAGGCTCAACCACCGAGGAGATTTGAATGATAAACAGTAAAGGAAAAGTTAGAGGATTGGTTACGGTTACTGTTCGTGACTGTAATGGTAATGTGAAATATTTTAAGAATGGCTTCTGGCGTTCTCTTCTTCGTAAGAAAGAGCGTCCCATGATTTTTAAACATCATAACACTATCACAAATCAGGGTGATGGTTTGATAGCTGATTTACTGGTTAGTAATCCTACACAGAATAAGGTTGATTCCACAAATGGTTATATGAGAGTTGGTACAGGCTGGACCGGCTCAACTCCAAAGAACAATACTGGTGTAAATACTCCAACAGGTTCTTTCAAAAAGCTGGATTCAACTTATCCAAAGACACAAGCCGCTTTTGGTTCTTCCGGACAGAACGTCGTTTTGTACAGAACATCTTTTGCTGCAGGTGATTTGAACGCAAATGGAATTAACGAAGTTGCTTTGATGAACGGAAATACAGCTGCTGCTAAGTGTCTTGCTTATGCTCAGATTACTCCTGCAGTAAACGTTACTTCTGCAGATTCACTTCAGATTGACTGGCAGATTACTGTGAGTGGTTCTTGATATGAGTTACTCTATTGTTGGAAACAACAGGAATCCGGACTATTTTCTTACCTGGTATGAAGTCTGTATAGATGAGGATGAAGATGAATACGAGGATATGGAAGGAGAAACTGTTGATGAACAAGATATATTTGCACGCAGAGCAATTGTTCCGAAAAATTCTAATTCAGCAACAGTTACTATAGTCTTCTATTATTACGCTCCAGCTTCCGAATGGTATTGGGATTATAATTATGGAGTAAATTATTATCCGGTTGTTCCTGTGGTATTCGCGGCTGATTCTAACTGGCAGCTAACACAATGTCTTAATGCTTCTTTTTATGAAACATCTTTTGCCGGACAAGCTAACGGTTGGAAAAGTCTGAATGTAACTCTTACAAGAAAGCTTGTTAAGGATGAAAGAATTGTTTTTGGTGTTTATTCGGATTTACACGGATATGCTTCAAACGGCGAAGTTGAAGATCCATATACAACCATGAGTTATTTTTACTGGACTCGTGCTCACCGTAGGGATTATGCATCTCAGATTGCTTATGTAAGTTCACCTGAATTTATAAGCCAGCAAAGAAATATTTCTAATGACTATGAAATATCTTTGTATATGCAATATGAAAATGAAATTGAATCTGTTGCATATACAAGAACAGTGCTTGGAAATGTTGGTGCGGTAACTGCAAACACCAGAAAACTTGTCTGGAAAAGAGCGATTCCCTGTTTATGGAATCTTAGTTCTAGACTGACAAGAAAATCTGACTGGAAGAGAAACGCATCTTCTGATGGAGTTCTTTCTGCAGGAGCTTTCAGATCTAATCATTTGTTCAGAGCTGAAAGTGACAATAAGATTTTTTTTGATTCATATGATGAAAGGATTTTCTTTTTCAGACATCATGAGGACCAGGAAGAAATTACTGCAAGGAGTTTTCGTTCTAACAGAATGAATATTGAAAAGTCTGATGGATTTTCGTTTTCAGATTCCTTGCAGCAGCTTCTTTTGATTATTCGTTCTGTATTCTCTAGTAGTGATGCATTGGATAATTTTAGGCATAAAGCTAATTACAAGAGAATGCCTGAATCAATTATTGATGATGAAGAAATGGTTGTTCGTTCTGGAGACAACTTGAGAAGCTTCTCAGATGAAATTGATTTTGAGGCTTTACCTTTTACTTCCAGGATATTCTATAGAGCTGTTCAGACTGTGATGAGCTTCTGGGACTGGCTGCGAGGTAAAATCCGTGAAGCAAATAATGTGGTGACTTTCTTTTGTCCTATTGATTTGGAAATAACAATGGAGTGCCGTATATGAAACGTATATACAAAGGTAAGACAAAACTTAGAATTCAGATTGATACTAAGTGTGATCTTAGCGGCTATGAAGAAGTTAATGTTATTGCAAAAAAACCGGATGATACACTCAAGACTTTTCCGGCTGTTGTAAAAGATATTATTGCAAAG
>JAGCTZ010000132.1 GCA_017963165.1 Treponema sp. | reverse complement strand
ATAATCGCTCATCTGGTTGTAACATCTGCGGAATCCGATACCTATCTGACAGTTTTCGCAATCAGCTTCGGTACATCTTTTGAACTGCAAACGGCACAAACAGGCGGCACTGCTTTCAGCAAGTTCTCTTACAGCAAGGTCTGTAAATGTTTCTTCGCGGTGAACAAATCTGATTTCATTGTCTTTCATAGCTTTCCCCCTTAGTTTTTTTGTTTCTTGAGACGGGCAATCTCTGATTTCAGCTCTTCAATCTCTTTCTTACATTCAGAAACTTCATCGTTTCTGGCTGTATCGCCTACAAGTTTTGCAAGCTGCCTGTCGAAATCGTTTTTCTGTTTTCGTTTGTTCTTTTTGTTCATCTTGTCGATGTAATAAGCGTTTCTGAAAACAGGAATAAAGAAAGGAATAATACAAACAAGACAGATTACTAACATTGTAAAAAGTGCTAGATAAAAATCTCCTGCGTCTGGCCCAAAAGTAGAATAAAAGAATCTTGAAATCATGGCTTTACCCCTCGAAATAAGCAAACTCACTTACAAGTTTATTCAGCAGCGTTGAATCAACTGTAAGAACCTGATGTTTTTTATTCTTTGCATAGCAGTTTATGTTCTTTACATAGAACATCCAGTCCATGAACCGAATTGTTTCTTCTCTATTAGGAAGAGTTGTAATCGGTTTGTCTTTGTAATAAACAGTCCACATATTATGCTCCTTTTTTTTCAACGTGTTCGGCATAAACAAAAACTTTTATAAGTTCTTTGCCAGTTGCGTTCATACTGTCTTCGTCGCTCATCATGTTTTTAGCTTGTCTGAGGCAGCCGACAACGCGGATAGTGTCACCGACATTGAAGAATATGTCACCAATTTTATTGTTGAATCTGACAGGAATATAGTTCCTTTCAATTTCTTCTTTGCCCTGTAAATTCTTGTACCTGCGCTCTGTACAGATTGTAAACTCTACCATGTCTGTATGTTCAGAGCTTTTCTTTTCTTCGATTCTTCCTTCGATAACAATTGAATTAAGCATATTTGCCATGTTTACACTCCTTTTCAATATGGTCTATGTAAAGATTAACTTTCCGTTTGTAATTGCCGGAAGAATTGTATTTAATGTCCAGCTTCAAATGTCCGATGATAAATACATCGTCACCTTCGTGAATGTCAGCAGCCTTAGAAGCTTCTTTATTCAGCATATCACATCTGATATAAGTCTGGCTTACAGCGTCATAGCCGTCTACCATGTGTGAGTGAGTGCATACAATCGTGCAGCACAAATGTCCGTTGTTGTCAATAAAAGCGTTGGTTACGTGTCCAGTGATTCTTACTTCGTTCATACGAGTTACTCCTTTCTGCCACAAACACAGCAGTTTTTTATCTATATTTCAAATTATAAAACAGGGGGTGTAGCAGGAATTAAAGCAGGGTCAAAAAAATTTAGATTTTTTTTTGAAATTTCTTCAACTAACAGGCTGTCTTACACCTCCTCATACTTCTACTCATGAAGCTTCTGCTAATTAACAGAAGTTTTTTGTTAATTTCTACAGCTTGCAGTCATTTATCCAACTGCAAATCATAAGTTGAGTATAAGGAAAATCTCATAGAGACAGGTCGCCTAATCAGCGACTTTTTATCTTTTCAAAGCTAGTAACAAATACGTTAGCTAGTTGAGTATAAGGAAAATCTCATAGAGACAGGTCGCCTAATCAGCGACTTTTTATCTTTTCAAAGCTAGTAACAAATACGTTAGCTAATTAACGTTATTCCACCAGCAAAAACTACCCCCTTCTCATAGCTTGAAACCAGACCTACATTCTGGTATCTTCTAAACATGCGTGTAACACATAGCTGGCGGCTTGCTGCCTTGTTCTTTATTTGCTTTGCTTTTCTCAATTTGAATGCATTCTCTCAAATGCGAACTTCTAACATAGACTCAGACAGCATATACAGTTTTT
>JAGCTZ010000131.1 GCA_017963165.1 Treponema sp. | reverse complement strand
GATGCGGCAAAAGCTCTTCATTCTCCTTTACAAGGATCTGTGTCCTTACAAAAAATGGCGAACTGATGCCTGGGTTCCGCTGAATTACTTCAGCGTATCACATTACCGCTTGTTCGTTTACCTTTTTATCATGCCTCCTTTGTTGGAGTGATTGGGGGCTGAGCTTATCGAAGAGCTAGTGAGTTTATAGAGGGGCCCTTCGACAGGCTCAGGGACCACGGGAGATTTTTAGAATCTTCCTTCGTCTTTATCCCAATATCCAAGTTCGTTATGGTCTTTTATATACTTAATTGTTTCATCAACAGTTGTAAAGCAAAGGCCGGTAACTGTGTCAGCACAACCATAGTAAATTGCGATGCGTCCGGTTGCCTGGTCAGTAAGAGCTGCTACAGGGAAACAAACATTTGGAACAAAACCTGTTGTTTCGTAAATTTCTTCCGGAGTAAGCATGTAGTCGCCGCAACGATATTTTACGATTGAAGGATTATCGATGTCAAGAATTGCTGCTGAGAACGAATAAACGTAGCCGGAGCAAGTCTGGCAAACACCATGATAGAACATGAGCCAGCCTTCATCTGTTTCAATTGGAACAGGGCCACAACCAATCTTAAGTCCCTGCCACCAGCCGTCGCCACCTTTCTGCATTACAAGACGATGTTCGCCCCAATATTTCATATCAGGAGACTGTGAAAGAAGAATATCGCCAAAAGGAGTATGGCCTGAATCACTAGGGCGGCTGAGCATTACGTATTTACCATTGATTTTACGTGGGAACAAAACTGCGTTTCGGTTGAATGGCAGAAATGGATTTTCTAAGCGTGTGAAATCCTTGAAGTCTTTTGTAGAAGCAACTCCAATTGCAGCGCCGTCAAAATCTCCACACCACATGATGTAATAAGTTCCATCAATACAAACACAACGTGGGTCATAAGCATAGAATGGATCATGAGGTTTGCCGTCAGGATCGTGCATGTGAATCTTTTCGCGTTCGAATTCCCAGTGAATACCATCGTCTGAATCACCAAGATAAAGGAATGGACGTGCATGTGCATCTTCTGAACGGAATACTCCTTTGAATTTTCCGTTGAATGGAACTACTGCACTGTTGAAAATGCGTCCCATACCTGGGAAAGGATTGCGATCGATTACAGGATTTTCGCTGTAACGCCAGATTGGAAGCCACCAGTCTTTTGGTTTGTCCTGCCATGGAATGTTTGGCAAATTGCCGCCACTAATGATTTTGCTCATAGATATCTCCTATGCATTAATATAATTTACTTAAATAATAAACTTAATTTAAGTAAAAATCAAGTAAAAAAATGAAATCTAATTATAAAAACTGCTCCCGTGAAGAACCATGTTTTGCTTCACTGAACGAAAATGACGTTCCGCAAAACATGAACCTTCGCTCCGCAGTTTTTTTATGATTGCTTTTTTTGTTTTTTATTATAAACTGATATCTATGAAAGAATACAAAATAAATCAAATCACTCATAAGCGCATTTTGGGGCGCAATGTTTATAATGATGATGACCAGGAGCTGGCACTTTTTTGGGGTGGGGCAGCTTTAGAAATTAATGTTAAGGCTCGCGAAGTTTATGCCTGCTTTTCTTCTGATTATGCAGACCACGAGCAGTGGATTACTGTAGAGATTAACGGGGCTCCTGTAAGCCGCTTTATGCTTAATAAGGAAAAAACTCTTTATTGCCTGGCTCGAAATCTTAATCCGCAGAAAGAAAACTTGATTTCTATTATTAAGGATGTTCAGCCGATGAATGAAGACCCTGTGCATTGGCTTGTCATTCATTCTGTGGGACTTGATGATGCCGGTGAATTTTGCCCGCTAAAATCACGCGACTGTAAAATAGAATTTATTGGTGACTCAATAACTGCCGGCGAAGGTCTTTGTGGTGCACCGGAAGAGCAGGACTGGATAAGTTTATGGATGCGTGCCAGTGGAACTTATGCAAGGTTCCTTGCCAGAAAAATGAATGCCGACTGGAACACAATGGGAAAATGCGGTTGGGGAATCTGCTGGGGTTGGGATGGCAATCCGGAAAGCAAGATTCCGCCACACTATGAAAATGTCTGTTCTGTTCTGAAGGATGAAAAAAGTCAGGCTCTTGGTTCTTTGCAAAAATGGGATTTTTACGGTGGTAAGGGGGCTGATTATGTAATTATAAATCTTGGAACAAATGATGATGGTGGAATTGCCCTTCGACAGGCTCAGGGACCCCAAACAGATCAGGGACCACAAACTGATCAAGGACTTCAAACAGAGTCTGGGCCAAAGACAGATCAAGTACAACAGACAACGCAAGGACCACAAGAAGAGATTGTTTCTGCGGTAAAGGATTTTCTTTTTATTGTTCGCAAAAATAATCCGACTGCAAAAATAATCTGGTGCTGGGGAATGCTTGGTTTACAGACAGTGCCGGCACTTGTACAAAAAGGCGTAGAGACTTACAAAGCAAACAGCGGCGATAAGGCAGTTTATACGCTTGAATTAGAATCTTTGGAAGACTTGGAAAAATTACCCGAAGAAAAAGGAAGCCGTGGACATCCGGGTGCAAAAACCCACATTGCAGCGGCAGAAAAAATATATAATTTTATTTCGTCCTTGTGAGGATTCTAAATAAAATAAAAAGGACGTGGCAATCCGGATTATAGAGTATTTTTAACCGGATTGCCACGTCCTTTAGTTTCTCAATAACGAGAGATGTTATACATCAGCCGCAGCTTTTTCTTTCTGCTTGTTCTTAATGAATATCAGAACTCCAGACATAACTGCGAGTCCTACAATCCATGAAATTATACCGGAAGCTACGATTCCAAGACCAAGTGTAAGACCTGCGGCAATGTATGCTACAAATGAAACTGCAGCACAAGTAATTGCATAAGGAAGCTGTGTAGAAACGTGATTTACGTGTTCACACTGAGCACCTGCAGAAGCCATGATTGTTGTATCAGAAATTGGAGAACAGTGATCACCACAAACAGCACCAGCCATACAAGCAGAAATTGAAACAATTCTGATTGCACCTTCTGGGAATGCAGCAATACAAATTGGAATCAAAATACCAAAGGTTCCCCATGAAGTTCCTGTTGCAAAGGCAAGGAAGCAGGCAATAACAAAGATAATTGCAGGGAGGAACATCTTAAGTCCTGCAGCACTACCTTCTACAAGACCGGCAACATATTGTTTAGCACCAAGACTGTCTGTCATTCCTTTAAGAGTCCAGGCCAAAGTCAAAATCAAGATAGCTGGAACCATTGCCTTAAAGCCTTCCGGAATACAAGCAGCTGCATCCTTGAAAGAAAGAACCTTGCGGCAAAGATAGAAGATGATTGCAATAATCAGAGCACCAAATGAACCATACAAAAGACCAATTGAAGCATCTGCATTAGAGAAGGAATCAATAAAGTTCAAATATGATTCAGATTCACCATCAAAGAATCCACCTGAATAAATCAAACCGATTACACAAAGAATAATGAGAATGATTACTGGAAGAAGAAGATCAATAACCTTTCCTTTAGCACCTTCGGCAGCGGCTTCTTCTTCTGTTGTTTCTTCACCCATCATCTGAAGTGCTTTTTCATATTTAGACATCTGTCCGTATTCAAACTTCATGAATACCATTGCAAACATCATGAAGATTGTAAGAAGTGCATAGAAGTTGAACGGAATGGCCTTACAGAAAAGTCCGATACCATTTTCACCTTCGGTAACAAAGCCTGCAACTGCAGCAGCCCATGAAGAAACTGGAGCAATAATACAAATTGGAGCTGCTGTTGCATCAATAAGATATGCAAGCTTTTCTTTTGAAACTCCGTATTTGTCTGTAACAGGTTTCATTACAGAACCTACAGTAAGACAGTTGAAGTAGTCATCAATAAAAATACAGATACCAAGTACGATTGTTGCAACCTGAGCACCAACCTTTGTCTTGATGTGTTTTTTTGCCCAGCGTCCAAAAGCAGCAGAACCGCCTGCCTTGTTCATAAGCGCAACCATAATTCCCAGAATTACAAGGAAAACAAGGATACCAACATTATAAGCGTCAGCGAGCGAGCCAGCAAATCCGTCTGTGAAGACGTGAGTCATAAATCCTGTAAATCCGGTTCCTGCATCGATGGCGTAGAAAATACCACCAATTACAATTCCAACGAAGAGGGAAGAATAAACTTCCTTAGAAATGAGCGCCAATGCAATAGCAACTATTGCAGGCACCAATGCCCAGAATGTTCCTGTCATTTTTTTTAAACTCCTTTTTGACCCTTTGTGTCCTTTTTTTACCCTTCGATAGGCTTAGGGACCACAAAGAAAACATGTTTTAATTATACCACAGGAATTTTCAATACGCAAATTGCAAATTAAGAGAAGAATAATTTATATAAAGTAGGAAAATTAGCCGCGCTGTTTTATTTCTTTTACAAGACGTTCGTATTCAACTTCATCAATTTTGTATTTTTTGAACAGAAGCGCAAAGCTTATTAAAATTGCAATTACCGGAAAAAGTGTAATTCCAAGGCGTAGTACAAAAAGCTGATTCGGAGTTGCAGAGGCAATAAAGCTGTCTGCCTGAACAAGTACATTTTCCTTTGAAATTAATCCTTCTGCAGCCTTTGTTTCAAGCTCACTTATATTCTGACTTATTGCATATATTCCGCTTATTATAAGAGTAAGATTTACGATTCCCTGGTTGATTGCACCCGAAAGCTTTGCCGAAAAACTTCGGACTGTAGAAATAATTGAATCATGGCGTTCATTAAATTTGTATTCATCATATTCAATCGTGTTATTAAGCATAACAATGATGAGCATGTTGATTACACCCTGACTAAAGAAAATCAGGAATCCGATTATATTGATTAAAACAGGATTTTTGGGAATGAACGGAACATAACCCGTTACAAGGAAAATCATATAACAGCCGCAAGTAAACAGCGAAAAGAATGTTAGTAATGACTTACGTTTAAAAAGCTTTGAAAGAAAAGGAAAAGCAAATTCCGAAAGCAAGGTTCCAATTCCGTACATCACTGTAAAAAGAAAAACCATGTTGCCGCCCTTTGAATAGCCGAATTCAAAATAGAAAAAATTGATTCCGAACATAATCAAAAGTCCGTTTCCTATATTAAAGAAAAGCGAAGAAATTCCTGCTGGTATAAGCTGATCGTTTCGTCCAAGAATACGGAACATATCTTTTAAGCCAAGCTTATCTACATTCTTTTCTGACGCATGCTGTTTTTCTTTTACGCCAATTACAGTAAGCGCCTGGAATAAAATAAAGCCAAGTGCAACAATCAGCGCTACAAGTCTATATGCTCCAACTGCATTTCCTGCGATAACTTCTGGAACAATTCCGGCAACTGTAAACTGGCCAACGCAGATAAAGATTCCCATTAGTGTAACAAGATTGTTTCTTTCTTTTGCATCGCTAGTAAGGCTTGGAAGCATTCCCCAGTAAGCAATGTCGTTCATTGTGTATGTCATTCCCCAGCACAAATAGCTTAAGCCAAAAAATACAACAAAAAGCCAGCCTGACGGACGAACTGTAAACATAAGGATTATTATAATTGCATTTAAGATTGAACCCATCAAAATCCACGGACGATATTTTCCCATTTTCATGTGACAGTTTTCTATGATGATTCCCATGAGCGGATCATTAATTGCATCCCAAATCATACAGATGACAACAATAACACCAATAGTTGCAAACTGCGCTACCGAAAGATTCATCGTATATTGTATGTAGCTCATAAGGTACATGCTTACAAGTGCATACGCTGCATCGCGGCCTGTTGCTCCAATTGAATAAGACCATTTTGTTCTGTTGTCGAGTTTATCTAAGCTTTGTTTCTGCTGCATTTTTCTGTTACCTTTGTCTGTAAAATTTTATCTGTTTGCCCACTTAAGCATTTTATGAATAAATTTTTCGTTGATTGAGCCGCCGGAAACGCTTATAAGACTTTCTAAAGGATTTTCCCTTAGACCAGATATACCGATTTTGACAGCTGGATCTTCGCGGCTCTTGCTGGTGCTTTTAAGAACAATATAAAATTCAAAAAAGCGCAGAAGAAGTCTGACAATAAAGCTTTTCTTTGACATTTCGCCAAGACAATCTGTTACTGTAAATTCACCTTTTTTATGACGTTCATGCTTTATAAATACTTTTTCCTGTTCTTTGCAATCCGGCTGCACAAGGGTGTTAAGCTCTTCGCCCTTAATGTTTACTGTTTCAGAAAGTTTAATCATTTTTACACTTGCGCCGACACAGATCTTATATTCTCCACCGACAACTGCAAAACAATGTTTGCTGGTTGAATAAATGCTGAAGGAATTTTTATCCAGCTGGAGAGTTATCTGTTTTTGTTCACCTGATTTTAAGAAAACTTTTGTAAAGGCTCTGAGTTCAATTGCTGCTCTGTTTATGCCACAGTCCTTTGGTGGCAAAGGATTTTTTACATAGACTTGAACAATTTCTTTTCCATCGACTGTACCTGTATTTTTTACAGTAAGCGAAATGTTGTATGTTGGAGCGGCGTATTCTGTCTGCGGGGCTTCTGCTTGTGCTGCTGTCACTTTTAAATCTGAATATTCAAAGTTTGTATAGCTTAAGCCGTAGCCAAATTCATACTGAACTGGGAGTGAAACTGTTTCGTACCAGCGGTAACCTGCAAGAGTTCCTTCTATATAGTTGACATCAAAGTCATCGGCAGGGAGTCCGCAATCAACTTTTACAGGCCAGGTTTCTGCAAGTTTTCCGCAAGGATTTTTAAGGCCTGTGACAAGTGCATGACAGGCTTCGCCGCTTGCTTCGCCACAAAGATACATATGAATGATTGCGTGAGCTTCGTTTGCAAAATTAAGGTCAATTGGAGAACCACTGAATGTTATGAGCGCCAAATTTTTTGTAATTCCAGTGAGAGCCTTATAAAGTTCAAGATGACTTTGAGGAAGCTTCATGTCTGAACGGTCAAAGCCTTCTCCTTCGTAAGATTCTTCGAGTCCGCAGAAATAAAGCACTGGAATATCAGGCTTTTGTTTTACGACTTCTGTGATTTTTTGAACGGCATCCTGTAAGAGCTTTTTGTTTATTTTTGCTTTTTTCTTTTTTGTACAGAAAGTCGAACAGTAGCCCGGAACATATATAACATCAAAATCTTTTTTAAAGCAGTCAAGCGCACTTGGATAATCTGCTGTAGAAATGTGACTTGAGCCACCTCCCTGAAACTGCATTTTATCTGCCAGTTCTCCAACTATAAGAAGCTTTTGGCGCTGGCTGTCAGTTGCTTTTACAAGCGGGAAGAATCCGTCGTTTTTCAAAAGAACAGCACTTTCGCAGGCAAGTTCAAAGGCTGTCTGATGCTGTACCGTATAATCAACTGAATTATCGTTTTTGTCTGATAGAGCAGCTGCGTCTTTATTTCTTTTTTCATCAAGCTTAAGGATTACATCTATTATTCGTTTGCAGGCTGTATCAATCTGATTGTCTGTTAATCTGCCGTCTTCGTATGCCTTTTTAATCTGATTGCATAAGTAACCGTAAGAATCCGGCATTCCTAAATCAAGGCCGGCTTTAAGGCTTTCTACAGCATCAATGTCTGCGCCCCAGTCAGAAATAATGATGCCGTCAAAGCCCCATTCATCACGCAGAATATCGGTTAAAAGCTTTTTATTTGCACTGGCAAAGGTTCCGTTTATTTTATTGTAGGAACACATGATAGAAATTGGTTTTGCTTTTTTTACGGCACGCTCAAAGCCTGCAAGATATATTTCGCGCATAGTTCTTTCATCAACATTGCTGGAAGAATTCTGACGATATTTTTCCTGATTGTTCAAGGCAAAGTGTTTAATGCAGGCGCCTGTTCCATTTTCCTGAACGCCATGAACAAAAGCAGCAGCGAGTTCTCCTGTAAGTAATGGATCTTCCGAAAAATATTCAAAGTTTCTTCCGCATAAAGGAGAACGCTTTATATTCATTCCACAGCCAAGGACAATCTGAACGTCTTCGGCTTTTGCTTCGTGTGCAATACTGGCACCCATTTTTTTAATTGCCTCTGTATCCCAGCTGGAAGCAATTGCGCTTGCGGTAGGGAAACAGGTTGCCCGGCGGCTTTCGTTTATGTTTGCATAATTTTCCTGCGAAACCTGATGGCGTAAACCATGTGGTCCGTCGCTCATTGAAATTACAGGGATTTTTCCGTCTGCACCAAAAGTGTTCCAGCTTCCCACCCCGTTTAATAATCTGATTTTTTCGTCAATAGAAAGTGATTTTAAGATTTCGTCTGTTTTGCTCATACAAGAATTATAAAACAGAATTTGTTAGAAAACCATAAAAAAGAATTGCTATTTGTTAAGAAAACCGGATTATTTGCTTGTTGCGGCTTCGAGCAGGAAAATCAACGGCTCATACTGTTTGCGTACAGTTTTTGGACGTGTATCCATTATGAAATCAAGTTCTTCGCGGAACAGTTTGTCTTTGCCGGAAACTGGCATGTAGTTTACAGTGCTGCGGGTGTAATAGTGTTCAATACAGCCTTTGTGAAGAATATAGACACGTGCACTTTCGGCAGCAGCAAAAACAAGTGAGCTTAAGTTTTTAATTAAGGGGAGGGTAGCAGCAAGAGACTCGCTTAAGATTTCTTTTAATTCTTCCGTATTTTTTAGGATTCCCTGTAAGAGAACTGTCTTGTATGTATCAACTGCATCTGCGTTTTCGTGTTTTGTCTGAAGTGCAGCGAGTTTTGTAAGCCAGAGCTTTGTTTCTGGGCTGATTTTATAAGACGGCCCTTCGACAGGCTCAGGGACCATAAGGCCACCAGTTAATTCAGTTCCAATCGCAAGTATGTATCGTTCCAGTCTGAAAATCAGTTTATCAAGAGTGATTGGCATTGCACGCTCTTTTGCAGAAAAAATCTTTTCAAAAAAGGCTTCCTGTTTTTCGTTTTGTTTTTCAAGCCAGCGTTCAACCCTTTCATCACGGCAAACAACATCACGAAGCTTTCCGCTAAAGAGGGAATCAAGGTCAGTTATGATTCTTGCATCTGTCCCGATGAGAGAGCAGACTTTACAGAAAACTCCAAGTTCATCTTTTCCACCTACATCAATTACGCTTGTGCCTGCTATATTTGCTTTATTTTCTACATACGGTAAAAGATATGTAAACATCTGCTGGTCGGTGTAGCCTTCTACAAAAATCTGATTATCAGAAAAAAAGAATTGTTTGTGATATGTATTAAAACGCGGGAGAAATCTTTTAAACAAAGCTTCATCTTCGCGCGATAATTCTTCTATATGAGTTGGCGGTCTGTTTATGTGGCAGACAATTACGCCTTCAAGATCTTCTGGTGTTCGTAAGTCAATAAAAAATGGTGAATGCGTAATTAAGAAAAACAACTTTGAGGCATGATGTTTTGCTTCATTTCGGATTTCGTTCATAAAGAAAAGCTGGAACTGCGGGTGAAGGTGAAGCTCCGGTTCATCAAAAATTACGATATCGGTTGTAGAAGAATAAAGATTTATAAGCAGCGAAATGATTTTCTGAAGACCGTGACATTCTGCATCTTCCATCATGTATTCAACATTCCAGGCTCTGTTTCGCACAATAGGGATAAAAGTTCCATCAATATCTTCTATAAATGTAATTGATTTTCCAAACATTTCGGAAAGGACTTTTTCTGTCTTTTCCCTGATTTTTTGATTTTCGCGCAGAATTTCGATATTGCTGGTGTCTCGTTCTGCGCTGATAAATTTTACAGATTTTCCGGAAGCTTCGAATTGTTTTGTAAGCTCCTGTGCAAGAATTGTTTTACCAGAGCCGTTTGGACCAACAATAAGGTTGATTTGAGACCATCGGGTTTTCTTAAAGACCGCTTTGCCCCATAAAAAAGGAACACGGACTCTGGTTTCCAATTCAATCATAATTTCATTTAATTATTATTCTGCCTCAACTATTTCTATATGTGCTCCAAGCTTTTTTAACTGGCCTACCAGATCTTCATAGCCGCGTTCAATCTGGTAAACGTTGCTTATGCGGCTTTCGCCATGGGCACACATTGCTGCAATAACCATTGCCATACCGGCACGGATATCAGGAGAAACAAGGTTGTCGCCATGAAGTACACAAGGTCCGCAGACAACTGCTCTATGTGGATCGCACAAGGTGATTTTTGCACCCATGCTTATAAGCTTATCTACAAAGAACATGCGGCTTTCGAACATTTTTTCAAAAATCAAAACTGTGCCGTCTACCTGAGTTGCAACTACAGTCATGATTGAAGTAAGGTCGGCAGGGAAGCCAGGCCAAGGCATGTCGTCAATTTTTGGAATTGCATTTCCAAAGTCATCATTTACCTTGAGCTCCTGAACGTTTGGAACTGTAAGTTCGTCGCCATTGAGGCTCCAGCTTATACCAAGCTTTGCAAAACTATATTTAAGAGGGCACATTTCTTCTGGTCGCACACCTTTAATAGTAATTTTGCCCTTGGTGGCAGCTGCCATTCCGATGTAAGAACCAATTTCTATATAATCAGGGCCAATTTCGTATTCGCAGCCGTGAAGTTTCTTTACGCCTTCGATATTTATTTTGTTAGAACCAATTCCTGTGATTTTTGCGCCCATTTTATTGAGCATGTTGCAAAGATCCTGAATATGAGGTTCGCTTGCGGCATTCTGGATGATTGTAGAGCCTTCTGCCAAAACTGCAGCCATTACTGCGTTTTCTGTTGCTGTTACAGACGCTTCATCCAGAAAAATATCTGCACCGACAAGCTTGTTTGCGGTAAAATCAAAATGACCGTTTACCTGAATGCTTGCACCAAGCTGTTTTAATGCAAGGAAATGTGTGTCCAGACGGCGGCGGCCAATGACGTCACCACCAGGAGGCATCATTTCGCAATGTCCAAGTCTTGCAAGAAGAGGTCCTACAAAAACTATGGAACCGCGAACCTTTTTTGTATATTCGCTTGGAATTGTGTGCGATTTTATGTCATTACACTGGATTTTCCAGTTGTTGTCTCCCAAATCTTCAACAGACGCACCGATTGCCTTAAGGATTTGAATCATTACATGTGTGTCCTGAATCTTTGGTATGTTGTGAAGAATTACCGGTTCTGTTGTTAAAAGTGTTGCCGTAAGGCAAGGAAGTGCAGCGTTTTTATTTCCGCTGGCTGTAACTGTTCCCTGTATAGGATATCCACCCTCAATTACATATTCTTTCATGAAAGTCTCCAATGATAATTAATGCATGCATATGGCCCTTCGAGAGCCTCAGGAACCCCAGTTTGCCTCAGGGCCCCCATGCTTTCATTAATTATCAGACAATAAGTTAATTAATACATCGGCTGCTTTGCACATGGAGTTTAGACTTACCCATTCATTGCGTGAATGAAATTCTTGACCGCCTGTAAAAATATTTGGTGTTGGAATTCCCATTTCTGTAAGTCTTGAGCCGTCTGTTCCGCCGCGAATCGGCTTGCGGATAATTTTTACGCCGGCTGCTTCGTAAGCTTTTTCGAGTCGCTGTATAATCTGCGGATTTTTGTCCAGAGTATCTTTCATGTTAAGATATTGCTGCTTAAAAGAAACTTCGACTTTTCCGCCGTATTTTTTCTGAACTGCAGCTGCATTTTCCTGCAAAAGCTTTTTCTGCTGTTCAATTTCGTTTATGTCAAAGGCACGCAATAAGAGCTGAACTGTTGCTTTTTCTATTGTTGCGTTTGTTTCCATAAGAGCAATAAAACCTTCGTGGTCTTCTGTTGTTTCGGGACGCTTGTCTGCAGGCAGCATAGATATAAAATCTCCGGCCATAAGTCCTGCATTTATCATTCCAAGAGCTTTTGCATCTCCCGTGTGGCAGGCTTTTCCTGTAAATTCAACTTTTGCACCCCAGGCATTAAAGCATTCACTTTCGAGTTCTCCTTCGGAACCGCCGTCAACTGTATACGCATATTTAGATTTTATAAGCGACATAGGAACCCTATCCATTCCGTGGCCTGTTTCTTCATCAGGAGAAAAAATTACTTCAACAGCGCCATGCTTAACGTCTTTATTATCATGAAAATATTCAAGCATAGTCATTATTGCGGCAATTCCTGCTTTGTCGTCGCCTCCTAAAAGGGTAGTGCCGTCAGAACGAATGATTGTATCGCCATTTGCATCAACAGAAATTACAGGTTTTACATCTTTTCCGGTAACTTCATCAACTGTGTCCATGTGTGACAGAAAAAGGATTGGGGTGGCAATATCTGACCGCCCTTCGACAGGCTCAGGGACCCCAACGCGCGCAGTGTCTACAGCACTAGCAGTATCCCGCAAATATCCGTAAACATAGCAGTCATCAGTAACCTGAACCTGTTCAAGTCCAAGTTCAATAAGTTCCTGCTCCAGAAGCCTTGCAAGGTCAAATTGTCGTTGTGTCGAAGGAAATACCCCATTATCGGCAGCAGCGCCATCACTTTCGGTCCAGATTTTTACATATCGTATAAATCGTTCAAGAAGTTTATTATTGTATTTATCATTGTTGTATATATAATTCATAAACCCCATTATATCACAAAAACATTTTTTTGTTTCATCCGATTCACCTACGCCCTTCAAACGCCTAGGAATGAAGGTATCTGTATTATAAATTATTTAAAGTCCCAATTATGAAAAAAAATGCGGAGTGGGGGTGTGTAAGGCCGCTGGCGGCCGGTGTTCTATAGCAGACCGTTAAAAAAATTGCGAAAGCAATTTTTAGGTCTACTTACTTGACGGGGGCGTTACGCAACATCATCAACTTAAGACTAAAACGACGGTTTTAGATTACAGCCAAATTTATTAGCCTTATTAAACTGCCGTTTTTTAGATTTTGATTTCCGGACGGGCAGAGTGTACTTCGAAATCTCTGCCTG
>JAGCTZ010000130.1 GCA_017963165.1 Treponema sp. | reverse complement strand
TATTATCAACCGTCTTCCAAGCGCCCTTCCGGTACGTCCGTTCGACTTTATCCGCCGTACAGACCCTGCACATTTGCTCAACTTTATTCAGCAGGAATATCCGCAGACAATTGCTTTGATTCTTGCTTATCTTGAACCAGGAAAAGCAGCTGTAATCCTTCAGAACCTGCCGGAAGAAATGCAGGCCGAAGTTTCAAAGCGTCTTGCTACAATGGACCGTACATCTCCGGAAGTTTTGCGTGAAGTTGAACGCGTATTGGAAAAGAAGCTTTCAACCCTGTCTTCAGAAGACTATACTGCTGCCGGTGGTGTTGAAGCAATCGTAGAAATCTTGAACCTTGTAGACCGTTCTTCAGAAAAGTCTATTATCGAATCTCTGGAAGAAGACGATCCGGATCTTGCCGAGGAAATCAAAAAGCGAATGTTCGTATTCGAAGATATCGTTATGCTCGACAACCGTGCTATTCAGAAGGTACTCCGCGATGTCGATCAGCAGGAACTCGCAAAAGCGCTTAAATCTGTTGATACCGAAGTTCAGGATAAAATCTTTGGAAATATGTCTAAGCGTGCCGCAAGTATGCTTAAAGAAGATATGGAATTCATGGGACCTGTCCGCTTGAAGGATGTTGAAGAGTCTCAGCAGAAGATCGTATCTATCATCCGTCGTCTCGAGGATAGTGGTGATATCGTAATTGCCCGCTCTGGAGAGGATGAACTCGTAACCTAAAATTGGACTGAAGTAAGGAAGTAAAGTTTTATGGCAAAATCTGTTTTTCGTCCTGGTGAGACAAAGGTCGAAGGTGAAAAAGTAATGCTGCCTCTGGTGCATAATTTTGCACCCGTAGAAGAAGAAGTTCCTGTAATTCAGGAAGAGTATACAGGACCTACTGCTGAAGATTTGCGTAAAGAAGCAGAAGCTTATAAGACACAATGGGAGCAGGAAAAACAGAAGATGCTTGCAGCTGCCCAGGCTTCGGCAGATGATATTGTAAAAAAAGCAGAAGATGCAGCTTTTGCAGAAGTAAAACGCCAGACAGATGCAGCTGCCGTAATAAAGGCAGATGCCGAATCAGAAGCAGAAAATATTATTGCCCGTGCAAAATCGCAGGCTAATCAGATAATTGCCGATGCCGAAGCTGAACGCGATAGACTTAAAAACGAAGCAGAAACAACAGGTTATGAAAAAGGTCATCAGGAGGGCTTTGAAAAAGGTTCTCAGGAAGTAGAACGTCTTATTGACCGTATGCATCGTATCCTTGAAGCTGTAATGCAGCGACGAGAAGAAATTTTAGCCGATACCGAAAGTCAGATTGTAGAGCTTGTAATTCTGATGGCCCGCAAGGTAATAAAAATCCTTTCTGAAAACCAAAAGAATGTTGTAATGGCAAATACACTTGCTGCTCTTAAAAAAGTAAAAACACGTGGCGAAGTAACTTTGCGTGTAAACCTGGAAGATGTAAAGCTTACTTCTTCGCATGCCCAGGAATTTATTGAGCACGTCGAAAATATTAAGGGTATTACGGTTCTTGAAGATTCAGCTGTTGAACGTGGTGGCTGTATTGTAGAAACAGATTTTGGTGCAATCGATGCTCGTATTTCTAGTCAACTGCAGGAACTCGAAAACAAGATTCTGGAAGTTTCGCCTGTTAAGAATATTAAACGTACAGACTCTCTCACTGGTGCTACTGAATAAAAGGAGGATGTTATGAGATCTTCCTATACTGCCGAATTTAATTTTTCTAAATACCTCGAAAAAGTTATTGATGCAGATACAATTTTGTACATTGGTCATGTTACTGCTGTAAAGGGGCTCGAAATTGAAAGTGAAGGGCCACGTTCTGTTATCGGCGAAATGTGTACCATTAAATTGCCTGATGGCAGTTCGCTGCTTGCCGAGGTTGTAGGTCTTGAAGGAAAAATTGTTCGTCTTACAGCTTTCGGTAATACAAAGGGAATAGAAGTAGGCTGCGAAGTAATTGGTTCTGGCAGTGTACTTAAGGTTCCTGTTGGTATGTCTCTGCTTGGCCGTGTAGTAGATGCAACCGGACATGCCTGCGATGACGGACCGGAAATTGTTCCAGAAAGTTATTATCCGGCTGTTGCTGATGCTCCAGATCCTATGACGCGCCTTCCTAATAATAAGCGAATTCAAACTGGTGTACGTGCTATAGATTCAATGCTTACTGTTGCAAACGGACAGCGTATCGGTATCTTTGCAGGTTCTGGTATTGGTAAATCAACGCTGCTTAGTATGATTGCCAGAAACACAAATGCAGATATAAACGTAATCGGTCTTATTGGTGAACGAGGACGCGAGGTCCCTGATTTTATAAACCGCGATCTTGGAAAGGAAGGCTTAAAGCGTTCTGTTGTAGTTGTTGCTACAGGTGACCAGCCTAGTATATGTCGTCTGCGTGCTGCATATGTCTGTACTGCAATTGCAGAATATTTCCGCGATAAAGGAAAAGATGTAATACTCATGCTTGATTCTGTAACTCGTTTTGCACAGGCTCAGCGTGAAATTGGTCTTGCAAATGGTGAACCTCCTGCACAAAAAGGATATCCGCCAAGTGTTTTTGATATGATTCCAAAGCTGCTTGAACGCACAGGTACAAATGATAAGGGTTCTATTACAGCATTTTATACAGTACTTGCAGACGGTGATGATATGAATGACCCGATTGTAGATAAGGTTCGTGGTACTCTTGACGGACATATTGTTTTGAGCAGGCGACTTCAGCAGGCATTCCATTATCCTGCTATTGATGTTCTTTCTTCTATAAGCCGTCTTGCAAAGCGCGTTACAGGCCAGGAAACTCAAAAAGCAGTTGGACTTGTTCGAACAATGATGGCCAACTATGCAGACAGAGAAACAATGATTACTGCAGGAATTTATCAAAAAGGTAATTCTCCTGAAATTGATCTTGCAATTGACAAGCATGCCGAAATTGAAGAATTCTTAAAGCAGGAAGAATATGAGCAGTGTACTATTGAAGATACATTAAATAAACTTTCTGCGCTTACCGGTATTGAAATCCCAGAAGAAGAATATACTGAAACACCGGGGCTTCATAATCAGTCAACGGCAGAGATTGTTGATGCAATGCAGAAAGCCGAAGAATAGTAATCATACCCATGGCAAAAAAATTCAAATTTGAATTACAGGATATTCTTGATTTTCGCAATTTTGAAAAAGAACAGGCAGAAGCTGAACTTGCAAAAGCTCTTGCAGTTGAAACAGATATAAACAATAAATTACAGAATATTGCCATGCAGTTTATAGCCTTTAAAAAGCAGATGGATTCAATGTCTGATTTTGAAGAAATTGCAGCGGGCAGTACACATAAAAAATTTCTGGAATATCAGAAAAATGAATTGTTAAAGCAGCTTGCAGAAGCAAAGCTTGTATCAGATGAAAAAAGAAAAATCCTTGCCGAAATAATGAAAAAAACAACAGCCCTGGAAAAACTTCGTGAAAAAGAAGAAGCTGCTTACAAAGAAGAAGTGGAGCACGAAGAAAGTGAGTTTGTTGATGATTTAGCAACAGGTCGGTATAAAAAATGAAAAATCCCGGGAACAACCCGGGATTTTCAATTAATAATGGAAAGCACTTCCACCAATAAATTCTCGAATAATACTCTTTGGCGGAACAACCGTCGGTGGAATAGTAGAGAAGTTTTCCAGGAAACTTAAAAGTCTCCTAGCTTCTGAATATTCTTTTTCGAGTGGTGTCACCTGGCGTAAAAGTGGTGCGGCATAAACACGAAGAACACTAAGCTCATAGTCGAGCGCGGTATTCAAAATGGCATCTGCGTTATTCTGGAACGGGAAGATATGAAGCTCTTCTCCGCGAGTTACGCTTGGCCACATTTCGATTGTACCTGCTGCGGATTTACCACGGAAATTATTATCACGGACAATACGTCGGATAAGGCGGTTGTCGCTTGTAGAAATGCGGTTATGGTCATCAAGGTTCAGCTGGGTTAGGGCAGAAAGATAAATCTTAAACTTATATTCATCTGGAACCTTTGGTGTGAGCTTTGGATTAAGTCCGTGAATTCCTTCCATAATAAGAATGTCGTTCTTTTCCAGCTTGAGCTTATTCTTTTCTTCAAAGTAGCTTGTGCCTGTGTGGAAGTCGTAAGATGGAATGTTTACTTCTTTACCCTTGAAAAGATTTACAAGGTTTTTATTCAAAAGATCAATGTTTAAAGCTTCAAGACATTCATAGTCTGGTTTGCCGTCTGCATCAAGTGGGGTTTTATCCCGGCCGGCATAATAACAGTCAAGGCTTATTACCTTTGGTGTATAGCCCATTGCCATTAGTTCAAGTGCAAGCTTTTTAGCAGAGGTAGTTTTTCCGGAAGAAGAAGGTCCTGCAATCAGAACTACACGCACTGTCTTTTTTGCAACAATCTGCGAAGCAATCTGAGAAATGTTTTTCTGCTGGTAAGTTTCTGTAATATCAATAAAATCATTGATGCTGCGGTTTGCAACTAGTTCATTCAGAGAAGCAGCGGAAGTAACATTTACGCGTTTTCCCCATTCCTTATATTTCTGATAAACTTCGTAAAGCTTTGGCTGATCCTTGAAAATTTCAAGATGTTCCGGGTCTGAGGTGCGAGGGAAGCGCAGAAGGAATCCGTTTTTATATTGAAGGATATCATATACCTTGAGCGTTCCTGTTGAACGAACAAGCGGTCCAAAATAAATGTCAGAAAAGTCTCCGATAGAATTAATCTTGATTTTTGGAGAGCATACAAAGTTAAGCTGCTTGCGTGTCTCTTTCATTCCAAGCTTATCAAAAAGCTTAGTTGCTTCTTCATAAGAAACAAATTCTGTTGTAATAGGAAGATCTGCTTTGATGAGACGCTCCATTTCTTTGTTAAGCTTGTTTATTACATCAATGTGAACGGATTTTTCGTTGTCGTAAGTGTAGAAATATCCGTGTCCAAGACTGTGACCTACAATAAGACGTTTTTCCGGGAAAAGATTATGACTTGCCGCAGCAAGCATAAGACAAAGCGAACGTCTGTAAACACTGCTTCCATCCTTTGTGTTGTTAAGAATTGGTTCAATAGTTGCAGTATACTGAACAGGTGTGTCCAGCGGGCGAACTTCATTATTAATCTTTACGGCATAAATGTTTTCTACCGGAAGACCAAATCCATCAATTATATTATAGATCGGTGTAGCAAATTCCACCGTTTTTTCGCAAACTTTTTTATCTTCGTGAACTAAAGTCACTTTAATTTTCTTTTTGTCCATATTATGGGCTCCTGAGTTAAAAAGTAATATATTAATTATATAGTTAAAACTGTCAAAAGTAAAACAATAAAAACAAGATTGATATGATAAATAACAAGTTAACAGCTGAATAGAATAAAAAAAAGAATCAATTGTATAAAAAATGCGGAGCGGAGGTTCTGGTTTTGCGGAGCGTTGAACGCGGGAAGTGCAGGGCTGCCGTAGGCAGGTCTGCACTTCGGAATAATTTCCTATCCGCGTTCTCAGCGGAGCAAAATCAGGTTCTTCGCGGGAGCATTTTTTATACTTATAAATTCTTATATTGAACAATCTGTTCAAAAATGATATATTTATAGAATAAACTTGTAATCTTTTAATTAATATAAGGAGTTCCTATGTCAGGACACAGTAAATGGGCAACCATTAAACACGCAAAGGGATTGGCTGATGCTAAGCGTGGTAAGATTTTTACAAAATTCATTAAGGAAATTTCTATTGCTGCACGTATGGGTGGTGGAGATCCAAATGCAAACCCACGTCTCCGTACTGTAATCATCAAGGCTCGTGCTGCTAACATGCCTAAAGATAACATTGAACGTGCTATCAAGAAAGGTACTGGTGAAGATGGTGGAGCAGCATACGAAGAGTATCTTTACGAAGGATATGCACCAGGTGGTGTTGCTGTAATGGTTGAAGTTCTTTCTGATAACAAGAACCGTGCAGCTGCAGACGTAAAGAATATTTTTACAAAGAACGGTGGAAACCTTGGTACAACTGGTTCTGTTTCTCGTATGTTCCAGCGCAAGGGTACAATCGAACTTGATGCAGAAAAGGTAAGCGAAGATGAAGTAATGGAAATTGCTTTGGACGCTGGTGCTGACGATATCGTAAACGAAGATGGAATTATTACTGTAACAACTTCTCCAGATGCTTTTGCTGGTGTTGCAGATGCTTTGGCAGAAAAGGGAATTGAAACACTTTCTGCTGACGTAGGAATGGTTCCTGATGCTTATACTCCAGTTGATAAGGACACTGCTGCAAAAGTTCAGCGCCTCATCGACCGCCTCGAAGACAACGACGATGTTCAGAACGTATATCACACCGCTGAATATCCTGACGACTTCGAGCCTGAAGAGTAACGATAGCAACTGCGTTAAAAAAAGTGCGAAGCGTTTTTTTACCAACTTAAATACTAAAAGGCCCTAAACTCAGGGTCCCCAAAGTTGAAAAGGCCTGCCTCTAATGGTAGGCTCTTTTTTTGTGCAAGCGCTGGGAGCCCCGAAGTACCACGAAGTGGTATGAGCGACAGCGAAGGGCGGACATAGCGGCCCGAACGGAGTGAGGGTGCACCCGTATGATAAATAACGACAATACTTTTACATCCCTGCCTGGGAGTGAGCTTAAAAATATATCCTCTAAAAAAATACGTCGCGTGCTTGGAATAGACCCAGGACTGGCAAATACTGGTTTTGGTGTCGTTGACTTTTGTAATGGTCGTTACCGAATGGTTAGCTATGGTTGTATTACGACAGATGCGGATGAACCTCATGGACAGAGACTGCTAAAAATTTACAGCCGTTTATGTGCAGTTATTGATGAATTTCGCCCGACAGAAGCCGGTATGGAAACTCTTTATTTTGCAAAGAATGCTAAGTCTGCGATGGGAGTTAGTGAGGCACGAGGTGTTGTAACGCTTTGTCTTGCACAGCACAATATTATTCTTGGTGAATATACTCCTAATCAGATTAAACAGGCTGTAACAGGAACTACAACAGCAGACAAGAAGCTTGTTGAACGTTATGTAAAGCTTTTGCTTGGGCTGGAAACGGAACCTAAACCAGACCATGCAGCCGATGCTCTGGCAGGTGCAATTACGCATATTCATTTTTCTGGGATGGTATTGTAATGTTGTGCACAAAATGATTTTGTGTGTTGCCCAGTTCTGCCTAAAAATGATATTATTTAATTATGTTTAATTCACTTACAGGAATCATTACAGCAAAATTTCCAAAACAGGTTTTCTTAGATACAAATGGAGTAGAATGGGACTTATGTGTTCCAGATTCTAATCTTGATATGCTGCCACCGGTTGGTAATGAGGCTAAGGTTTATACATGGCTTCAGCATACGGATCAGCTTATGTGTCTTTATGGTTTTGCCAGTGCCGACGAACGTTCTCTTTTTTTAGATTTGCTTAAGGTTGATGGAGTTGGTCCTAAAGGTGCGGTTAAAATTATGTCTTCCGTAAGCAGTTCTCGTCTTATGGAAGTTCTTGAAAATGGTGACCTTGAAATGCTCGAAAAGATTCCTGGTGTTGGTAAAAAAACTGCTGGAAAAATGATTCTTACTCTTAAGGGTAAACTTAAGCTTAGCGAAAATGCCGGGGCTGTTGTTCGGGTAGGGGCTGCTGAACCTTATTCAGAATTGGTTGCTTCTTTAGTAAGTATGGGTTATGACAAACGCCTTGTTCAGCAGAAAATTGCAGAGCTTGTTGAAGTTTTATCTTCTGATAAAGACTTTGACGGAAAATCGAAAAAAGAAAAAGAAGAATTATTATTCCGTAAGGCTATCGTCGAGCTTGCATAATTTTAAGAAATCTTTTACTTGTAATGGCTTTGAATAAAGGTAGCCCTGAAGATAATCACACTTCATTTTAATAAGACTGTCTGCCATTTCCTGAGTTTCAATTCCTTCGGCAACAAGTTCAAATCCCATGTCTTTAAACATAGAAATTGTATGCTGCAGGTATTGTCTTGATTTTTCATTTTTCATGGCAGCCCAGATAATTGATCTGTCAAGCTTGATTCTATGGAATGGATATTCAAGAATACCCGAAGTGTTTGAATAACCTGTGCCATAATCATCAAGTGCAAACTCAATATTTTTTTCTGCAAACTGCTTCATATTTTTCATAAGGTTGTCGTGAGAAGTATTTGCAGCATTTTCTGTAACTTCGAACTGAATATATTTATAATCAACTCCGTAGTAATCCATAATAGAAAGCAGTTGGTCCTGTAATTTTTCCTGCATACATTGAATTACAGAAAGATTTACCTGAATATATTCTATACCTTTTTCCCAGATTTTATTGTTGATAATAAATTTACATACAGAACGGAAAATAAATTCTCCAAGAAGAAGCATTAAACCGTTTCGTTCTGCAAGTGGAATAAATTCTTCTGGCGAAACAAAACCAAGCTCGTTGTTGTTTAATCTTACAAGTGCTTCGGCTGTCGTAAACTTTTTATCTTTTACAGAATAAATAGGCTGATAATAAACTTCAAATTGATTTTGTGTAAGAGCCTGTTTAAGCATCTGTACTAAGATATATTCACGGCGTGATTTTTCGAGCATATTTTTATTGCCGTCTATGATTTTGCCAGTTTCTGTCTGCGGTGAATTAAGCGTATCAAAAAGAAGATCGTTGAGTTTTACAAAGTGATCTGCAGCTTCGGGACAATGAAAGAGCACCATCTTTACTTTTGGTGTTATTTCGAAATTCTGTATTTTTGCGTTCTGTGAAAATAACAGTTGAAGTTCAAGAAGTTTGTCATCTAAATCTTTATCTTCCGGATCAAGAAGCATTACAATTTTACTGCCTGACAATCTGAAGGTGTTGTTTTTTCCTACGATGCCGCTAAGTCTTCTGGCAAGAAGAACAAGCAGTTTATTAAGGTTATTGTAACCGATTGTTTCGTTCAGATTTGCGATGCCTTCGAGTTTAAGTCCAAGAACTGTGAATTTTTTGCCGCTGTTAAAGAAAGATGCAGTAGTAATCATAAAGGCTTTTTTATTGTAAATATCCATTATAGGATCTGTGTATTCCGAAGGATTATCAAGAGAAAGATATGTGATTAGGACAGAAATTGATGCAAAGAATAATGTAATAAGAAGGCTTGTAAAAATATTGGAAATTACAAGTGAAATAATTGTTGCAACTGTATAAACAACAATTGTTATTACCTGTTCTGTGCGCAAGGTTTTTCTTTTAAGAACACCGTGTACACCAACCATTATAAGATAAACAAAACCTACTCCTGTAAGAATATCAATAAGAGGTCCTACACAATATTTTCCGTCAGAATCAAAATAGATTACAGATTTTGTTATAGGTGTTGTGAGTATAAGAAGAATTACAAATGCAATTGGAACAGAAATTAAAATCTTAGAGCGCTGTGAAAATTTTTCATCTTCTTCCATGCTTGATGACATTATGCTTATGATATAAAAAACTGGAAGACTGTTGTAAGTAAGAAGGGACAGAATGTTGAGCAGATAGTTGAGCCAGACTGGTACTGAGCTGTAATAACTGATTGTAAAAATAGTTATGATGTCAAAAATAATTGCAAAGAACAAATCGATTGCAAGGAACTTAAAAGCCTTTGAGACTCTTGTTGAAATGCGTTGTTTGATAAAAATATGAAAAAGTACAACCAGAGAAACAAAAAAGGCCGCAATGTCATAATGAAAAATGTAGCGCATATTTAATTATATCATAAAAAGGACAGGTTATGTAACTAGTAAACTTTGATTCCTGCATGATGGGTAGGGAATTCCTGTCATCGTGAGTGTTTTACAACTCTATAACTTTCCATAAAATTGTGCTATAATAAAATTATGAATGATGAAGATTTTTCTACAGACTTTTCTGCAATTGTTAGGGCAGATTTGAAGAACTCTTTTGATGAACAGGACAACAAGCTTCGTCCAACTCGTCTTGCAGATTTTCTTGGACAGGAAAGCGTGAAAAAAAATCTTTCAACCTTTATAGAAGCAGCAAAACTTCGCGAAGAACCGCTTGATCATCTTCTGCTTATTGGTCCTCCTGGTCTTGGAAAAACAACTCTTGCACAGATTACAGCTCATGAACTTGGTGTTGATTTTAAAGTAACTTCTGCACCTGCTCTTGAAAAACCAAAGGATCTTGCCGGAATTCTTTCTACAATTACTCCGCGCACAGTTTTCTTTATAGATGAAATCCACCGTCTGAAACCTGCAATCGAAGAAATGCTTTATATTGCAATGGAAGATTTTGAACTTGACTGGATTATAGGTCAGGGAGCTGCGGCTCGAACAGTTCGTATTCCTATTCCACCTTTTACACTTGTTGGTGCCACAACAAAGGCCGGTTCTGTTTCGAGTCCGCTTCGTTCTCGTTTTGGTTTTATTCCTCGTTTTGAATTTTATTCTCAGGAAGAACTTTCTTCTATTATAAAACGTTCTGCCGCAATTCTTGAGGTTGCAATTGATGACGATGCCGCTATGCTTCTTGCGCAGTGCTGCCGTGGAACTCCCCGTGTTGCAAATCGAGTCCTTCGACGTATGCGTGATTTTGCTCAGGTTGCAGGCAGTAATACAATTACAGTTCAGATTGTTGATGATGGATTGCGTCGGCTTGAAATTGACGGCATTGGTCTTGAAAAATACGATAGAGAAATCTTACGTTCAATTATAGAAAACTTTGGTGGTGGCCCGGTAGGAGCCGAAACCCTTGCAATTTCAATCGGCGAAAGTATGGATACTCTGGAAGATTACTACGAGCCGTATTTGATTCAGTGTGGTCTGCTCCAGCGAACGCCACGTGGTCGAATGGTAACAGAAAAAGCTTATACACATCTTGGTCTTACACATGCTGCTGATTCAAAAGATGGCGGTGCACAGGGTTCTCTTTTTTAATATATTCAGATATACCGGAAGGAAAAATAATTATGACAAAAGTGTCCGACCCGATAACTATCAATAAAACTATCGTAAAAAACAGACTTACAATGGCTCCGACTGTAAAGTTTGATTATGCCGGTGATGACGGTCTGGTAACTCAAAAGCATATTGAGCATTATCGGGAGCGTGCTGAACATGGTGCAGGACTTATCTGTGTCGAGGCTACAGCAATCCTTCCCGGCGGACGATTCTGGAAAAATCATATGGGGCTTTGGGAAGATGCACAGATTGAAGGTCATAAAAAGATTGTTGATGTGTGTCACAAAAATGGAGCTGCTGTACTTATTCAAATAAATCATACAGGAATTACATCGAATGCTGATTGCGGAGAAGCAGTCGGGCCTTCTTCAGTTCCTGTTCGTGATAATGTGGAAAAGCTTTCGCGCGAAATGTCTGTTCAGGAAATTCATGAAATGGAAGAAGCTTTTACCGCTGCAGCAGTTCGTGCACAAAAAGCCGGCTATGATGGAGTACAACTTCATGGATGCCATGGATATCTTATAAATCAGTTTGCTTCAAAAAAGACAAATCTTAGAAAAGATGAATACGGCGGAAGTGATGAAAACAGGGCACGCTTTTGTTCGGAAATAATAAAGATGATTAGAAAGGCCTGTGGTAATGATTTTATTATTTCTGTGAGAACTGTTGGAGTTGAGCCTGATGTTGCAACAGCTATCAATATTGCAGAAGAATATGTAAAAGCCGGTTGTGATTATCTTCAGGTTTCGACCGGAATTGAATGGAATGATTCTTCATTAAAGGAAGAGGGCGAACCTTATAATTTGATTTGCAAAATGGGTGTTTTGTTTCATGAACATTTTAAAGGTCGGGTGCCTGTTTCCTGTGTAAATTCAATTTTTGAACCGTCGCTTGTAAAGCACCTTATAGAAAACGAGCTTGTTGATACTGTTGATCTGGGACGTGCTGTTCTTGCAGATCCGGCCTTCTGTGAAGCTGTGCTTACTGCCGATGAAAGTTCTCCTGTTCCTTTTGTAAAATGCTTTAATTGTCCGCGATGTCAATATGGTCCTATGATGCCTCATAAGTGCCCGGCTGAAAGTCGAAGATAAATTTTTAATGTTCATATTTTTTTAATGTATTGTTTCCCATTCTCTTTGATTTATGCTACAATCTCCCCATGCTAACTTCTGATTTTAATTTTGACTTACCTGAAGAGCTTATTGCTCAACATCCGAGTGGTGTGCGCGGACAGGATAAGCTTATGCTTTTAAATCGTGTGACTGGTCAGGTTGAACATCATATGATGGATGATTTGCCTGACTTAATTGAACCTGGTACTCTTATGGTTTTTAATAATAGTCGTGTACGCCGCGCTCGTGTTTATGGAATAAAAGAGACTACAGGCCGTGAAACAGAATTCATGTTTTTAAATACTATTGATAAGGAATGCTGTATCTGGAATACAATGGTAAAATCTGCTAAAAAGCAGAAACCTGGTATGCATTATAAATTTCCGGATGGAACTATTGCCACGATTATTGAGCACGAAGGAAATGCAGGAACAGAATTCCGTGCCCTTAAATTTGATTTTGCAATTAACGAAGACTGGTTTGAAAAAAATGGTCATATTCCTCTGCCACCATATATCAGGCGTGGTGACACAGAAGAAGACAGCGAACGTTATCAGAATGTGTATGCTACTGATACAGGTTCTGCAGCCTGTCCGACAGCTGGACTTCATTTTACAGAAGAAATGCTTGCCCGTCTTGATGCAAAAGGAATTGAACGTTGCTTTGTAACGCTTCATGTCGGGCTTGGAACTTTTCTTCCTGTTCGCGAAGAAAATATCGAAAATCATAAAATGCATGAAGAATGGTATACAATTCCGGTTGAAACTGCTGAAGCTATAAATAAAGCAAAAAGAGAAGGGCGCCCTGTGCTTGCAGTTGGAACTACAAGTGTAAGAACACTTGAAAGTGCAGCCCTTAGAATCTTTGACCAGTCTCAGGGAGTGCAATCTCTGGTCTCACAAATGGAATGGGTGCGTCCGGGAACTTCTTCTACAAGTATTTTTATGTACCCTGGTTTTAAATTTAAAGTTGTAGATAAAATGTTTACTAACTTTCATACACCCGAAAGTACATTAATTATGCTTGTTTCTGCATTTGCCGGACGAGAAAATATTTTAAACGCTTACAAAACTGCTGTTGAACAGAAGTATAGATTTTTTTCCTATGGAGACTGCATGTTTATTCGGTAGTGCTGTTTTCGTTAAGTCAATTGTTCAAAGCTGTAACGAGTAAGGTTTAAAAACTGTTGACGAACGACATCACTTATCATCTGGTCTGTAGCAGCCTTCTGGAATTCGGCTGCAACTGTAAGTTGAATTTCGTCTATGTCCTTTTTTGTAAGTGGGAGTCTGTGACCGATAATTGTATTTTCAAGATTTTTACTTCTGAAAACAAATGGTCCTGCAAAGGCAAGTTTAACATCTACAAGAGAATTTTTTTCTGTATCTCCAAGAAAAACAAATGATGCAGAATGCTGTGTTATTGTATGCTCAGGTCCAATTCGTCGGAAAATAGAAACTTCCGGATAGGATAATGGGATTCTTATGTTAGAAAGTATAAAACCCTGCGGAATCTTTTTAAAGGTCTGGAGAGGCTCGATTCTTGTTTCTGTTTGACTTCGGAATTCAAGCTTTGTATCGAGCGCAAGGAGTGGAGCATATAGTGTATGTTTGTGACCTTCTGTGCAGATGTTTCCACCAACCGTTGCCATGTTTCTTATGATAGGATTTGCAATGCTTAAAATTGCTTCATAAAGAATAGCCGGAAGGTGAGTCTGTCCTACAGCAAGTAATTGTGCAAGTGTGGCACCAGGCCCAACTTCCAAAAAGCGTTCATGACGCGTAATCTGCGAAAGCTCTGCAATTCCATGAGTAGAAATTGATTTTTCAGGGAGCTCATCTATCTGTGTGCAGCCACCGACAATTTTAAGCTCTTTGTTACTTTTAAGCTGAAAGAAAAGTTCTGATATGTTTTTTGCAAAAAGTATTGATTTCATTTGTATCTCTCCGCTTTTCTTGAAGCTCGTTCTATACCATTGTCGCGGATATCAAGGGCAATGATAATTCCTTTTATAAGTGTATTCAAATCAGTACAGCAGGGTGCAAGACTTCTAACTTGTTCACGGATTTCGTCCTTTGAAGGAATCTTATTCATTTTTATAAGCTGATATGCAGAAAAGATTTTTCCTGAATCACACAAGCCGCAAAGTTTAATACCTGCAAGTTCAAAGCCTTTCATGATTATTGAATATTCTTTTGTACGTTCAAAATATTCAAGTGTTACAATATCTGCATTTTGAATTATTCCAAGTGGTATTTTGCAGGTTGCAACAGGACTGTCATTTAAAAGAACTGTACAGGAACCGCACATACCCTGACCGCAGCCACATTTTACGCTGGCACAACCAATTCGTCTCAAAACAGACATTAGAGTTTCGTCGGCAGGAGCTTCCAGAATTGTTTTATTTCCATTTAATACTACTGGTACATTCATGCTCTTTCTCCCGATTCCTGTTCCTTTGTGCCGGAGCCTGTCTGATTAGACTGAGCTTCCTGTACAGCAAGAGGAGTCTGTTTTTCTGTAATTGTTTCACGCTGTTTAATCAATTCAAAAAGCTGTTTTTCGGTACAAGGAATTTTTGTTAACTGAGTTGCAAGCGCAAGTGAAAGGGCAGAAGAAAAAGCTGCCGGTAAGGTGTTCCTAACAAGTTCACCAATCTGTCCTGCTGCATTTTTTGTCTGAATAAAACTTATTGAAATATTTTCGCAAGGTACGGCTTTGCCCCGGACAAGCATTTCCAGCTCCTGCTGAATTTCAAGTCTTATTGCTCGTAGTGCTGCCGATTTATCAAACAGTTCACCGCAGTCAACTACAAGCCAGATTCCTTTGATACGTTCATTATAAGTGTAAGTATCAAGCTCAACTTCTACAACAGCAGTTGCATAAGAAGCTGGTCCGAAAGGAGTTCCTTTAAATTCTTCTTTATTCCAGCCTTTTTTAAGAGTAGAGGAAGATGATTTTTTTACTGTAATCGGGAGCGGTTGATGAAAACGTTTTTTCTGAATGTCGTTGCAGGCTTTTTTTATGAGCTCGTTAATGCTTGTTATTGTATTGTGCGCATCATCAGGTGAATCAGGAAGCTCCGAAAGCTCATATTCTGAATCAACAACGATATTGTCTTTTTTGATATTAAGGATATCGGCTGCTGTCTGTTTCCAGATTTCCTGAACACCCTGTGAAGGATTCATCGCATGAATAGTAACATGTTCGTTCGAAGAAATTGTTACTTCTATTTTATCGTCAGAAGGGAAGCTGGTCGTTCCATAATAATCAGAAACATTAAAGGCAGTTGCAATGCCAATGCCACGAAGCGGAAGGGCAAAGAAAGGATTGCTGTTTTCCTGAATACGATCAAGCGCATCCATGTTGAACGAAGAATATTTTCTGTTGAAGTCACTTATTTCCACAGCTTTTCTAAAGGTTTCCATTGCATTTTCACTGTCAAAATGAAATGGATAATTTGATGCCTTTGCATCAAGATTGATAAGCCGCAATTCTTCGGGAAGCATATTTATTTGTTCTGCAATTTTCTGAATATGATTTTCTATTGCAAAGAAAATCTGCGAATCAATTCCGCGAAGACAGATTGACGTAGGTGGATTTTTAGAAGTATGAGCCTTTGCAATAATATGAATATTCTGTGGCATATAATAGTTGCAGGCAACAATAGACATACGGTCTACGATTTCCTGAGCAAAAGGATTAAAGCAGCCGACATCAATATCTATCAAAGCAGAAATACCGTTTATTATTCCTTCCTTAGAAACAGCAGTTTTATAAGTAACCTTAGTCTTTACTCCTGGAGCCATATAGGAATCTTGTTCTTCCTGAGTAAGAATAAGTTTAACTGGTTTAGAAGTCAGATAAGAAGCAAGTGCAACCTGTGCTGCAAGAATAGAGGTTCTCCAGAGTCCTTTAGAAAAAACTCCGGAGGTTTTTGTTTTATGAACAATAATATTTTCCTGAGGAATTGCAAGCTCTGAAGCAACTGTCTGCATAAGGTGCGAAATCCATTTTGTTGGTGCGGAAATATGAAGATATTTTCCTTCACACCAGCAGAAGGAGCCGCAGGTTTCTTTCCATAATGGAGGAAGAAAATCCATTTTCCAGGTTTCTGCGGAAATGAAATCTTCTGAATTTTCAAAAAGCTTTTTATCAGCAAGGGCTATGCTTTTCTTTGAATATAAACCTGATTTAATTTCGCGGCTTGCTATGGTCTCTTCTACGTTTTGTTCAACGCGTCTGTTATCAAGAACTGTATCTAGCGAAGGCAGTTCATTTATTTCGGAAACAAAAGAAGAAATGTCTGTGTCTGATTCATTGAGTTTTACAACAGGACGCTTCTGATGTTTCATTGCTTTCTTTAATGCTGATTCAAGAGATTCAATGTCAAAGTTAACTGAAACATTTTCCAGCAGTTCAAGAACCTTGTTTTCATCTGGACCACAAAGAATTCCAAGTGGTTCTCCACTATATGAAACATTATCAAAACCAAAAATCTTCCAGGTTTGACCGTTTATATCTGCTTTTTTATTTCCGGGAATATCATTTGCAGTAAAAAGAAAATAACCTTCTGGTAATTCAGGAATTGTGACAGCCTTAACTTTTCCGGTTGCGGCAGGACTTCTAACAAGAACAGCGTATAATGTTCCTTCCCTGCTGCAATCACTGTAAAAGCCTGTTGCTTCAAGAGAACGTTTCCTTGGTTTTGTTATAGCTTCTTTCTTAGGCATGATTCTGCGTTCCTATTTCCTTTACAGTTTTTATTACAAGGTCGGCCTGTTCTTCTGTCATATCCGGGAAAAGAGGTATGGAAATTGTTGTAGAATACTGGCGCTCTGCATTTGGAAAATTTTCTGCCGTAAAATCGGGGTAAAGTTCTCTCCAGTATGTAAAATGAAAGATCGGAATAAAATGAACAGAAATCCCAAGTCCTACTTCCTGCATTTTTTTTGCAAATTCATCGCGAGATATTTTAAGCTTTTCTGGAATAATCCGCATAAGATACAAATGCCAGGAGTTTCCTTCACCGTCTGGCGGCAGCTTAATAAAATCAAGTGAACAAAAAGCATCATTATATTTCTGGACAATTTTTTTTCGTTGTTCATAAAAAAGTTGTGCCCGTTCAACCTGACAACAGCCAAGTGCGGCAAGAACATCAGGCAGATTAAATTTATAACCCGGTGCAATTATGTCATATTCCCAGGAAGCACGTGGAGAAGTGTAGCGGTCCCAGGTTGTCCTGTCCATTCCATGCATTCGCATTACAGTCATTCGTTTAGCAAGTTCCGGGTTCCGGGTGCAGACCATACCACCTTCGGCTGTAGTTATTGTCTTTGTAACATAAAAAGAAAAAACTCCTGCATCGCCGATTGCACCTGCATATCCAAGGTTTGTTGGCGAAGGGAAGGAATGGGCTGCATCTTCTATTACAAAAATCTTTCTTTCAGGTGTAGAATATTTTTGAGCAAGTTCCATTATGCGTTTCATGTTGCAGACATTTCCGGCGATATGAACAGGAACAATGGCACGAACTTTTTTTTCGTTTTTAAAATCTTTTTTAAGAATTTCTTCTATTTTATCTGGATCAATACTGTAGGTGTCTTTTTCTACATCTGCAAAAAAAACATCTGCGTTCAGATGGCGGGCACAGGCAGCCGTTGAAACAAAAGTGTAGGGGGTTGTAATAACTGCTGTTCCTTCTTTGACACCACAAGCTTCCATTGCAAGAATCATACCGGAAGTATTTGAGTTTACAGCAAGAGAAATAATGTCTCCGATTTCAAGCTTCATGCTGCTGCGGTTATGCGACATTTCTTTTGTATCGCTGACAGCTTTACTGAATTTTTTTTCGAACTCAAGGGCATAACGACCTGTTGTAAGCCAGCCTGAACGGAGTACATCTAGTACAGCGTCTTCTTCTTTTTTAGAAATTGATGCTCTGTGAAATGGAACTTTTATTTCTGCCATATTTCTACCTGATTACTTCCTATAATAAATCAGTTCGGAGCTGACCGTCATTTTTTATTTCTTCATAAAAATTCCGCAGGCTTTCGCAATCATCACATAATAATTTTACCAGCTTATTCTTGTCACGGAATTCTTTTTCGTTGCCTTGTGTAAAGAAACAGATTGGATAAAGCTTTTCGAGCAGTTTGTCTAGTCGGCCTGCTTCGTATTCCTTGTTTTCAAGTTGAAGGATTTTTGGATATTCAGTTTGAGTTGGTTTTTCTTCTTTAAGCCATAATGGTTCAATAAGTCGTTCACCTTTTCTTGCACCAACAATTTTTATATCTATATCCTTATATGGCTCAAGACCAGAAAATTTAATTATCTGTTTTGCCAGTTCGATTATTTTTATTGGTTCACCCATATCAAGCAGATATGACTGTCCATTTTTACCAACACCACCAGTTTGAAGAACAAGCGAACAAGCTTCTGGAATTGTCATAAAAAAGCGTTCCATTTTTTCGTCTGTAACAGTTATTGGACCGCCTGTTTTAATCTGACTCTGGAATACAGGAAGAATTGAACCGCGGCTTCCAAGTACATTACCAAAACGAACAAACATTACAGCCTGATTTTTTTCTGCTTTTTTTGCATATTCAAGAACAAGCTTTTCGCAGAGCATTTTTGAAACACCATAAACGCTGACAGGTGCAACTGCTTTGTCTGTAGAAATAAGAACAAATCTATCTACTTTATGTTTTATTGCAGCATCAAGTAGATTTTTTGTACCGAATACGTTATTTTCTATGGCTGCAACCTGGTTTTCTTCCATCATAGGAACATGCTTATAAGCAGCACAATGGAATATAACATTACATTTTGTCTGTCTGATAATGTAATCTATGTATTCCCTGTCGCGCATGTCTCCGATGATTGGAACTACAGTTGCTTTTTCACCAACACCTTCTGTCTGTAAAATTTTGAGTTCCCTGAAAATCTGACAGATTGAATTTTCACCGTGTCCTAAAAGATAAAGACGTTCTGCTCCACCAGACAAAAGTTGCCTTGCAAGCTCTGAACCGATTGAACCGCCTGCGCCTGTAATTAAAACACGTTTTCCGCGAAGGTAATTAAGGCTTTCTTTTAAGGAAATTGCAATTGGTGTACGGCCAAGAATATCAAGAGGATCAATTTCTCGGGTTTGAACAAAATGAGCTGTGCCATTTATAACCTGGCTTATTCCAGGAAGTATTTTTATATGTGTAAATCTATTCTTTTTGAGAATATCGTAAATTTCGCGTATACGTTCTGTTGGTGCAGAAGGAATTGCAATAATTGCTTCGTCTAGATCTGAATTGTTTAAGATTGATGTAACGCTATCTATAGGACCAAGAACTGGAATGCCGTCTATAGTTGTACCGATGAGATTTTTATCATCATCCAGGAATGCGTTTACTTTTCCGAATATTTTTTTTCGCCGTATATCGCTGGCAATGGTTTGACCAGCAAATCCGGCACCGATTATATAAATGCGTTTGTCCATTTCCCGACCCTTAAAAAAATATTAACATAAAAAAAGGAATTTCGCAAATAAATAAGAAATATAATGGTAATGAATCATATATAAAAAAACTGCTCCCGCGAGAAACAGCCTTGCACTTCCCACGTTCAACGCTCCGCAAAGTCAGGTTTCCCGCTCCGCAGTTTTTTTACAATTACTTTTTAATAAAAAATATTATTTCTTTATCTTAAAAAAGTCCTAAACTCAATTCCTAAAAACTCCGAAAAACAAATATAAAGAAACGTCTATAGGTTTAAATAGACGTAAATGGGGTGTTTCTATGGGGAAAACTAAACATTTGTTTTTGATTCTGGGCGTTTTTCTTTGCGCACAGGCTTGTTTCGCAAAACAGATTTCTATCCAGATTGTTCAGCATGATGAACGTACTGACAAAGTAACAGAATCTTCTCTCGTAATAGAAGACGAGCTGTTGAATGGTTTCTTTGAAACAGGTTATATAATCACAAATTCTCCAACTGTTGTTTCTCAATCTGATAATGACGATATGCTTTTATATAATAAGGCCCTTGGAGATGCTTATGAGGGCTCGTCTGATTATTTTGTTCAGATAAAACTTTATTACAAGAATTCATTAAAGACTGTCGACTGGACCATAGCTTCGGTTGCGACAGGACGAACCATAAAGGAAAGCTCGTTTGAAAATTCTTCTACAACCGACGAAAAAGGTTTAAGGAAGGTTTCTTCACAACTTGTTTCTGAGATAACGAAAATTATCAAATCAACAAAGGCTTAAGGATGGGTAGGATATGATAAACAGATTGATAAACAGTAAATTATTCAAGAATATATCAAAACTCGGATTTATAATCGTTGGATGCTTTGTTCTGGCATCCTTTAGTCCTTCTCTTGATGGAAGAGCCATTGTTGTTGAACCAGGTGTTTTCCCGGAAGGCCTTTTTGCTAAAACTGTAGGTTATCTTCCCGGAGATATAATCAGTGTAACAAATATTACAGGAGATTCAACTATTGATATCCTTGTAATTGGTGCACTTGATCCTTCAGAAGGTGTTGCAATCATGCTTTCACCAGAAGCTGCAGAAGCAATTGGAATCAATAAGAATTCAAACAATATCGTAAAGATTACAAAACGCTCAAATCAGGATGAAAGAGTTTATGGTTCTGCAGTAATTGCATCTCAGAAAGCAGAAGCTGCAACAGAACCTGTTACTAAGCCTGTAGAAGAGCCTGTTGTTACAAAGCCGGAACCAGTTGTTGCAGAGCCAGAACCTGTAGTTGAACCAGAGCCAATTGCCTCTGAACCAGACCCTGTAACATATTATGAAGAAGAATTTGAACCAGAAGAAGAACAGGAATATGAGCCTGAAGAAATATACTCAAAGCCTGTAGAAGAAGCTCCTGTATATTCAGAACCGGAAGAAGAAGTATACGAAGATCCTGTTATTGAATATGAATATTTTGATGATGAAATGATTCCTGAATATTATGAGGAAGAGCCAGTTTCAGAGCCAGAATATATAGAAAAAACAGAAGAGCCGGAACCAGAGCCTGAGCCGGAACCAGAGGAAGAAGCTCCTGTAGAAGAATATGCAGAACCAGAAGAGGAGCTTTACGAAGAATTTGTAGATGAAGGTATTGATGATCTTCCTTCAGAAGAACCAGACGAAAAAGAAGAAATTATAGAAGAAGAGCCAGAGGAAGAACCACAGGAAGAAATTCCTGAAGAAGAAGAACCTTTTGTAGAAGAAGAAGTCGAAGAAGAACCTCCAATCGAAGAAGAATACTTTGAAGAAGATGTTCTTGATGATCTTGAAGAACCAAAGGCCGAAGAACCTGAAGAAGAAGTTGCAGAAGAACCAGAGGAAACGGAAGAAGAACTCGAAGAAGATGAAGAGTTTGAAGAAGAAGAATTTGTTCCAGAAGATACAGAAGAGGAATACGAAGAATACATTGATGATGAGGATTTTGGTGAAGACGAATTCGTTGAAGAGGAAGAGCCTGTAGAAGAGCAGCCAGAAGAAGAAGTAGAAGAACCGGCAGAAGAACCTGAAGATGAAATCATCGAAGAAGAAGCTGTTGAAGAAGAACCGGAAGAAGAAATTATCGAAGAGGAACCTCTTGAAGAAGAATTCGAAGACGAGCCACTTGAAGAAGAATTTGAAGAAGAACCTCTCGAAGAAGAAAAAATCGAAGAGGAAGAGGAACCAATTGAAGAGGAACCAATTGAAGAAAAAGTAGAAGATGAGGTTATTGAAGAGCCGGAAGAAGAGTCTGATGAACCAGAAGTTCTTGAAGATGAAGAAGAATACGATGCAATAGTTCTTGTTCCGGCAGACGAAAATCCTCCAATTTATGGAAACGAAATCTTTGGCGAAGACGAAGAAGTTGTAGAGCCTGAAGAAGAAATTGAAGAAATTATTGAACCAGAGGAAGAGCCGGAAGAAGTTGTAGAAGTAATCGAAGAAGAACCGGAAGAAATTCTTATTCCAGAAATCGATACTTTTGAAAACGAAGTGTCTGTCGTGGTTCAACCTGCGGTAACAGGAAACGAAACAAGCTATGAAAAGTTCATGATTGAAAGTCTTGATGAACTTGAAGCAGACCGCTGGTACATTCAGATTGCAACCTTGCGTGATGATGAAAACATTCTGGAAATTGTAAATAAATACGGTAAGAAGTATCCAATTACAATTGTACCGACATACAAGGGAACAAAACAGGTACTTGTAGGACCTGTAACTCTTGATGAATATGGAACAGTGCTTGCCCGCTTTAAGGCATACGGTTATAAGGATGCATTCCTGCGCAAAGGAACAAATCCAAATCCTAAGCCAAAGGGTAGTGGTACAAGTTCAACAGGTGATGCTAAATAAATACTGCGGTTATAAAAAAGGGGCTGTCCTGGAAGTTATTAAAAAGACTTCAAAAAGGACAGCCTTTTTTATGTTTAAATGAATTTTGTAGATTTTCGTTTATTGTTTTTTTTCTTAGGTGTTCATTAATCGAATCAGCTGCTTGAAATCATATCCCAGC
>JAGCTZ010000129.1 GCA_017963165.1 Treponema sp. | reverse complement strand
GGATTAGCAATCCGTTGTATTACCGCTCTACCACGCTTCCTTATTAGCGGAGCGAGAGGGATTCGAACCCCCGGACCCGTGAAGATCAACGGTTTTCAAGACCGCCCCAGTACGACCGCTTTGGTATCGCTCCATTAAGTGAGATTATATTATATGTTTTTAGAAGAATTGTCAAGTAGATTGGCGTTGTGGATTGCCACGTCGCTTAGCAATGTCTAGACTTGTCTTCTATGCCATTTTCCATTATTATAAATATATAAAAAAAACAGCTTTAGGAGTATTTTATGGCACATTGCGTTGTACCTGCCGCAGAAGAAATTTTGGACAAGGAGTATCCTGTTCTCGACAAGGGTTTTGTTCGCCTTGTAGATTATTTTGGAGGAGATCAGAGAATTGTTCAGTCTGCACGTGTTTCTTATGGCGAAGGAACAAAGAGCGTGAGCCAGGACGGTGCCCTTATTGATTATTTGTTACGCCATCAGCATACTTCTCCTTTTGAACAGGTTGTAATGACCTTCCACGTAAAGATGCCTATTTTTGTTGCACGTCAGTGGGTTCGCCATCGTACAGGCCGTATGAACGAAGTTTCTGGCCGCTATTCAATCATGAAAGATGAATTCTATGTTCCTGCCGAAGATAAGGTTGCACCACAAAGCACAGACAACAAGCAGGGACGTGCTACCGAAGCTTTTGATAAAGAAACTGCAGATAAAATAATTGCTCAGCTCGAAGAAGGTCAGAAGGCTGCTTACGAAAGCTACAACGAGCTTATTGATTCCGGTCTTGCCCGCGAAATTGCACGCATTAATCTTCCGCTTTCTTTGTATACAGAATTCTACTGGGAAATGGACCTTCACAACTTGTTCCACTTCTTAAAGCTCAGACTCGACAGTCACGCTCAGTACGAAATCCGTGTATATGCCGAAGTTATTCTTGAAATGTGCCGCAAGGTTGCACCAATGGCTACAGAAAGCTTTATCAATCACATGAACCAGGGCGTTACCTTCAGTGGCGAAGAAATGCAGGCTCTCCGCGACGTTATGGACGGCAAGCCAAATCCTCTCGAAGGCAAAAAGCTTGACCGCTTTAACGAAAAAATCCGTACCGGAGTTCAGCTGTAAACTTAGAGCTGGCAAAAAAATTGAACCGTAATCAGATTAAATACATCGCAATTTTCGCAATGCTCTTAGATCATATTGCATATTTATTTTATGATGTCCTTAGCTGTTATTCGTGGGGCACGGCTCTTATCTTTGTTTTCAGAGCACTCGGCCGAATTACAGCGCCTGTTATGTGCTGGTTTCTGGTTCAGGGCTTTGTGTACACTTCATCAAGGGCAAAATATGCAATACGCCTTTTGATTTTTGCTATTGCTGCACAATTTCCTTATGTACTTTTCCGTACCGATGTAACGCTTTTTGCCGGGCTAAATGTAATTTATACTTTGCTAGTTTCGTTCTTAATGCTTTGGGTATTAGAGTCAAAGCTCGAAAAAGTTCCAAAATGGCTTATTGTAATTGCTCTGATTGCTTTTTCGATGTTCGGCGACTGGGCAATTTTTGCTCCGCTTATGGTTTTGTTCTTTTATTTCTTCAAAGATGACCGTAAGCGTTTAATCATTTTTTACTGTGTTGCCTCTGCAATGGTAGTTTTGACAGATATCACAATTCTTTGTCTGAATCATTATTACTGGTATCATGAGCTCTGGCAGCTTGGTATGTTCCTTTTCATCCCGCTGCTGCTTTCATACAACGGAGAAGCAGGGACTCGCAATCAGTTCAACAAATGGTTCTTCTATGTATTTTACCCGCTCCATCTTCTGGTGCTTTGGGGAATAGATCAGTTTTTATTTCAGAATATCAATAATCTGTGACAGTTCAAAATCACCATTAAAAGTAAACCAGTAATCAGGACGAACCCCTTTTGTATCTCCCTGCCAGCAGGTAGAATCTTTTAAAAGTGGTGTATTTGTACTGTCTGTAAACGACAACTGTATAGAAATTCTGGAATCTGGAAGATTGAATTGATATACATTTGCATAATCAAAGGCACCGCGTGAGTTATGACCAATGATTGTTACGTTGTCCTTGAAAACTGTTTTTGTAGAAAGAATAAAATCTTCTGCGCCCGAGCCTGTATCAATATCCGAAATAAAAATTATTTTTCCTTTGTAAGCAGGAGTAATTGTTTCTAAATATTCATATTCCGGGTCATATATAAAAGAATACTTTTCATCAGTTTTTCTTAACAGATAGCGGGTCAAATTATCATCACCTCTGCCTTCCAGAGAAAGTCTGTTTCTTGTGGTAAGGGTGTTTATGCAGATATCATTTGAATGAAGATAATTATAGTATCTTACGTATTCATCGAATTCTTCTGTGGTGTCATCAGTTGATGCTGTTACAAGAGTAGCGAGTAAATAAAAGGCAATGTCGGAATAGCCACCGCTGTTGCCGCGTAAATCAAAAACAATAAGCTCTATGTTCCGGTCGTTAATTGTGTTTCCAAGTTCAGTTATTCCGTCATAGATTTTGTTTTTTTCGGCTTCGGTATGCCACATAAACGTGTTTGTATTTACAAATAAAATGTTGCCTTCTGTCCTGAACGAAAAGTTTTGAACTTCCTCAATCGGTTTTGCCGTAAAGTTAACCTTTACTTTATAGTCCTTTCCTTCTATATTGATTTTTTCTGTTGTTATCCATTCGTTTTTAAAATAACCAAATCTGTATAAAACTTTTCCGTCTATAATTGTTTTAAAGAGATTTTCCTGATTTCCTGTGTAAAGCATTTCCGGTTTAATTTGCTCGTCGCTGGAACTGTAAACCTTATATTCTGAACCAGCTTTTTCAAATAAAATATCAGAGGCAAACAAAACATAAGAAGTAAAAGGAAAATAGGATCCGTAAGGCGAGCTCAGATAAAGATGTCCGTTTGGTCTTGTAAGACGTTTTCCTAAGACTGTTGTCAGGCTGTTTGCGAAACGATTATCTGCAATTCCGCTTTCATTTATACTCATCCAGAACTTTTGTTTTTTTACTTCTTTTGAATATTCTTTTTTTATTTCGTCGATAAGCTCATTTACATCAAGACCTTCATCAATCGTTTGTGAAATATCTACCGAAGCTTCTGTAAAAATCTTTTTAAGATATTCGCAATCTGAATCGATTTTCTTTATATCAACACGCTTAAAGAAAAATACATAAAAAATTGCAAGGAATATTATTATTGCAGGAGGGATTAATAAAAGGAACTTTTTCTTTGCCATACGCAAACTCCCTTTTTGAACTTTATTCAATAAATATATAATCAGTAAAATATATTCCCGAGATCTGGCCAAGCGACATCTGTTCGTTGATTTGTTCCATGATGTCGTTTTTGATTTTTTCTTCGGTACGCGAAAGAAGCTCCAGCTTTGTGCAGGCGCCAAAGTAGTTTGTAAAAATGCCTGTAATCAAGATGCGTTTGCGTGCTAATTCTTCAAAGAAAATTGTGTCGCCCTGCGGGTACGAAAGCCATGGGGTAATTACGATTGCGGTACCTACATCCTGATCGTTGTCTTCGGCGGGAGCTGTTATACAGCGGATTGTACCAAGCCCCGTGTAGGCATCTATTTTTTCATCAAGCTTTTTGTTAAGGTTTTCAATTTCGCGTGGGGTAGGTTCGGGGTCTGCATTTCTTAGATTTTTGCCCGGGACGGCTTTTTTTGAAACAAGACCTATTATTGTTCCTGCAAGAATAATGCTTACAAGGACAAAAATTATGATTATGAGGACAAGCTCTGTTTTTGAAACTTTTGGCTTCACTTTGTTGCTCCGTGAACCAGATATGGAGACGAAACTGCTGCAAGCCTGCCGACTGTTCTTGCCTGAATATGAACTCCGTCGTCGAGCCATTCTTCGCTCATGATGCAGCCTGCTTTTCTAAGTTCGTTTATAAGTGCAACCTGGGTGGCTGGAATTATATAATCACCAACTTCGCCGTAGAGCAGCTCTGTAATTTTATCCTTGAGCTCTATAAAGCCTTTTTGTTCCTTTGCGCTTACGCTGATTGCATCGGGGAACTTGTGGCGCAGGGCAGTGTATATTGCTGCAGTTTCTTCATCTTCTGCTTTGTCAATTTTATTCAAAAGTATAAGGCGAGGATTTTTGTCTGCTCCAATTTCCTGAAGAACAGTGCAGACTGTATTGTAGTGGAATTCTGCATTAGGGTCTGCTGCATCCAGAACAATCAAAAGAAGGTCTGCAAAGGTTGCTTCTTCCAGTGTAGATTTAAATGCATCTATAAGATGATGCGGCAGATTGTTGATAAAACCAACTGTATCTGTTATAAGCACGCCGGCACTTTCGTTTAGAGGAAGCTTTTTTGTAAGCGGATCAAGTGTTGCAAAAAGCTGGTCTTTTACGTATGCGTCGGAGCCTGTAAGTGCATTAAGAAGACTTGATTTTCCGGCATTAGTGTAGCCTACAAGCGCACAGGTTGGATTTTTTTCGCGCTGCTTGCGCTGTGTTTTGCGGTTTATTTCTATTTCGGCCAGGTCGTGTTTTATAGCCGCAATTTTTTCGCTTATAAGACGCTGGTCAAGCTCAAGCTGAGTTTCGCCCGAACCCTTGGCACCAAATGCTCCACCACGCTGACGTGAAAAATCATTCTTTGCGTGGGCAAGGCGCGGCTTCATATAGCTTAAGCGTGCAAGCTCTACCTGAAGCACTGCTTCTTTTGTTGTTGCGCGTTGTGCAAAAATTTTAATGATTACTTCCTGACGGTCAAAGCAAGAAAGACCTGTTAATTCTTCCCAGTTTCGTTGTTTTCTCGGTTCTATGTTAAAATCAAAAATGATGCAGTCTACCTCAATCTGTTTTGCAAGCTCTGCAATTTCTTTTGCTTTGCCAGTTCCTATTCCGTATTGAGGATGAACTTCCATTCTGTTAAGGGTGAGCCGTTGAACAATATCAATTCCTAATGTCTGAACCAGACCCTTTAATTCCAAAAGATTGTTGCCGGGTTCGCCAACAAGAAGTGCGCGAGGTACTTTGTTCTGTTCTTTTTCTACTTCGACCATTGACCCCTCCATCAACAAGTCATTCCGAAATTATTCCGAAATAAAATCTACGACAAGTACTGCTGCATCAGCTGTACAAACAGATAAATCTTTTTATATATTCCAACGCAGAATTCTTTCATAGGGTGGTCAAGGAAGCGTTCAAGCTCTCGCCAGTTATGCACAATTTCCGGCTTTTGCTTTGTGTAATCTTCTATAAGCAGCTTGAGTGTTTTTCCAATTGTAACAAAATCCTGTGCAGAGGTTATGATGAAGGAACGTGCCTGCTCGTTTGAATCGGAAATAACACGGTTGATGATGTTTTCGGCTCCAGGGTCGTGTGCCGTTTTTGGCAAAAGATTTTTTATCTTTAAGCCCGAAGTTCCATCTTCCGAAAGATCATTATCAAAGGCAGTAATTTCATCGGAAATTTTAAGCAGCTCCTGGTATGCGTTTGACATTGGATTTGCAAGCGATGCAGCCCACTGCCCGCGTACAACAACTACATCAAATAATTCACGCAAATCCTTTTTTACATATTCAATAAGGAATGCTTTAAGATAGTTGAGCGGTTCCGAATAAAGATACAGGCTAAGGTCCTTTTTAGAGAACGTTTCGTTTGCGCCCGCAATATAAAAATGCAGTGTATTGAAATTGGTATTGCCAAAAATCTGTTCACAAATCTGATTTGCTTTATTTTCTTTTTGCTGACTACCGATTTTCGAAAGGGTAGAGCGCATTTCTTCCTGTATTTTGTCTACATACGGTTCTATAAGCGATGCATGATGAGAAGTAATCTGTGTAACATATTCTGTGTTTCCGGAAATATGACGAATCATAAGGTCAAAGGCGCTTGACTGCTGAAGGTTTCTTACGCGCGCAATGATTTTTTTCCAGTTTCCAAGAGATATTGTTTCGCTTGATTGTGTCTGCTTAAGGAAAGAAAAAAGCTCATTCCACAAGATTCCGTCGTCTGTAATTGAATAGGCAACAGAACAAAAATCCTTAAGATCATCTACAATATATTCACCGTTGATTTTTTCAAAGGTTGACAGAACATTAAAATTGTATTCCTGAATAGAAGAAGTAAACTTTTTAAGCAGTACATAAAAATCAAAACAGCAGAAATCGTGAAAAGTGCTGAATGCTTTGTAAAGATTTTCTGTTCTTGTCATGCGTTCGTTGTCAAATTCAGAAGAAAAAAGTGAAAATTCTTCTTCCAACTGAGTCTGAGCCTGCTGCAGCGAAGTTTTTCTTGTAAGTTCAATAATCTTCTGCTGGTCAAAATGCTCCAGAAGGCTTACCTGCTTGTCCGAAAGCGAATAATTAATTATCTGGTGCTTATAAAGATTTGGATTTTGATTTGATTTAAAGATTGCCTGTGCCGGAGCAACAAGCTTGTAGATGTCGTAGAACTGTTTTGCAAAAGCCGGCATTACCTCTATTGTTGCGCTTTTATAAAAGGCATGATATTTAGTTTTAGAAAATGCCTTTGCAATAGCCTTGAGTCTGCGTTTTTTGTCGGCTTCCGGGTTGGAAGATTTAAAAAGATTAGAAAAAAGGCTCTGAAAGAAGGAAGGTTTTTCTGCTTCTGCTGCTTTAAGAGCTGCTTGTCTTTCTGCTTCCCGTTCTGCTTTTATATCACCTACATCCATACTTTAAATATAAGTCAAAATCAGCGATTTTTCAACAGTTATTTTTGAATAGAGTGTATATAATATAGTAAAAACATAATATACATTCAGGGTATCCGCATTAAAATGTATCAATAGAGAAAAATACAGGCTACTCCCGTGATAATTGACGTGCGCCTGCGGGCTGAGCAATTTTTTAGGAAGAAATCCTGCGGTTTACATTGTAAATCCTCGGATTTCTTTTATGGCATGCGCCAAAAATTCTCAGATGCAGTCACCCGCCAATTATCACTCCGTAGCCTGTATTTTTCTAACTGCTACAATATGGGCATCCGCATTATAAACCTTTAAGTCTCAGTTATGAAAAAATGCGGAGGTCGAATTGCGGATTTCAAAAAGACTCTGAAGTGCGGCCGCGTGAGCGGCCATGTATATAATTACAAGGCACTTCAGCGTCTAGCGGGCGAGACCGCGATTTTGCAAATCCGCAAGGCGACCGGGAGCATTTTTTCATCATTGTAACAAAATCTTTTATAATGCGGATGCCCTTAATATACCTTAATGGCGGCAATAAAATTCTAGTCAATTTGTTCTTATGGTGTTATAATAATCTTATGAAATGTGATAAATGTAATACAGAGCTGCCGGAAGAAGCCCATTTCTGTTTTAACTGCGGGTTTCCGGTGGGCGACGTAAAGGTTTTTAGAAACTGTACTGAATGTGGCAATGCCCTTAGTGCCGTTGATAAATTCTGTTCAAGATGTGGTGTTCCTGTAAAAGTCATTAAAGAAGGTGACGAAAGCTCCTTTGACAAAGATGCAAAGCCTCGTGTTCAGCTTGGAAAAAATCCAAAAATGATTTTGATTCCTGGCGGTCAGTTTGTAATGGGCGGTGGAACTATGAACAGCCTTATTACTCTTGTTGGCTTTTATATGTCAGAAGTTCCTGTAACTCAGCTGCAGTATTCATATATCATGGGTAAAAATCCTTCTAAGCTTCAGGGCGAAAACAGACCTGTTGAATGCGTTAACTGGTGTGAAGCAATCATTTACTGCAATATGCTCAGCCGTCTTAATGGTCTTACTCCTTGCTACAGCATTGGTACAACTACAGATTTAAGTGGTTTTGAAGCAACAAGTCCTGTCTGGAAGCGTATTGTGTGCAATTTCCTTGCAAACGGCTACAGACTTCCTACAGAAGCAGAATGGGAATTTGCTGCCCGGGATGGACGAGGTTCTTCTCCAACTCCGTATGCGGGTAGTGCAAATATAAATCAGGTTGCCTGGTATGGCGAAAACAGCGGTATTACAACACATGATGTTGCAACAAAAGATCCTAACAGCCTTAATCTTTATGATATGTGCGGAAATGTTGCAGAATGGTGCTGGGATTATTATGCTCCAAACCTGGCTTCGGGTGCTCAGACAAACCCTCATGGACCAAGCTCCGGCGATATGCATGTTAAGCGTGGCGGAAGCTGGCTTGATGATGCACAGCAGTGTACTGTTTTTTACCGCAGCGGAAGTGTTCCAAGCGGCAAGAGCAGTAACTTAGGCTTTAGAGTTGTCTGCAGTGCAGTAAGTGAAACAATGTAATTGCGGTGGTTGAGCTTGTCGAAACCACTTTTAAGAGGAAATGTATATGACTATTACAGAAAACAGAACCCCAATTTCTATAGAACTTGTTGTAGAAGGTCGTCTTGACACCGGTACAGCTCCGGAGCTCGAAGTAAAGCTTAAGGAAGTTGCTCCTCAGACACAGACACTTTATCTTAACATGAAAGGTGTTCAGTATGTTTCAAGCTCGGGGCTTCGTGTTATTCTGCTTGCACATAAGCTTATGCTGCCTTCCGGCGGAAAAATGATTATAAAATCGCCTTCTTCTTTCTGTCATCAGGTGCTTGTTGCAACCGGAATGGACAGTATTCTGACAATCGAAGCTTAGTGGCATCTTAAAATCATCTTTTTTAATGTTAAAATGTTCTGGTCTCCTTCGTAGCGGTATTCAACGCTGTCCATGTATTTTTTGGTAAGATAAATTCCAAGTCCACCAATGCTGCGGTCTTGTGCCGAAAGTGTGATATCCGGGTCTGGACGCACTAACGGATTAAAAGGAACTCCCGTATCACGAAAGATAATACAGAGCATATCGTTTTCCATTGTGCAGCTTAGATATACATCCCCTGTTTGTCCTGCGGGCAGCTTGTCTTTGTAGGCGTAGTGCGCAATATTCACAAAGATTTCTTCGGCGGCAAGGTCTATTTTATACAGCAGATCTGTTTCGCAGTCGGGTGGCAGCTGCTGGTGTATAAAGTCGAGTACTGATTCTAATTGTTTGTCATCGGCCTTGAACGTAAGTTCCATATTTCTCCTTGTAATTACTTCTTGTACGTCATTGCCAGCATTGTTATATCATCAAATTGCGGGGCATCAAGTACAAAATCATTTAAATCATTGCGGACAATTCCAAGAATATCGCGTGGTGTTTTTTCTTCCTGTAATGATTTTAGGATATATAAAAGCCTGTTTTCGCCATAAAGCTCGTCGTAGGCATTTGTTGCTTCTGTAATTCCGTCGGTGTAAAGGAACAACCCGTCGCCTTTGTTCATTTTGATGCTGTGGCTTGTGTAAGGAATGCCGTCCATTGCTGCAAGCATAAGGTTTGGCTTTGTAGAAAGATATTTTGTTTCGCCTTCTGTTTTTATGATTGGGGCAGTGTGGCCTGCGTTTGCAAAATTAAGCTCGCCTGTAGAAAGTGAAATAATTCCCATCCAGCAGGTAACAAAAAGGCCAGATTCGTTTCCTTCGCAAAGAATTGAATTTACGCGTTCAAAAATTTCTGCCGGATTCTTTGAATGTGCCGAAGCGTCTTTTAAAAGTGTTTTTGTAATTACCATGAAAAGTGCCGCCGGAACTCCCTTGCCGCTTACATCTCCTACAACCATTGCAAAGTGGTCATCATCAATCATGTAAAAATCATAAAAGTCGCCGCCAACTTCTTTAGCTGGTTCCATGCAGGCAAAAAGTTCAATTTCCTGATGATTTTCGTATGGCGGGAAAACCCTTGGAAGCATTTCTGCCTGAATCTGTGTAGCAACATTTAGTTCAGCCCCAAGTCTTTCCTTTTCTGCCGTTGCCTGCGTTAAATCTTCTATATATTTGTTCATGTCGCGGCTCATTTTTTCTACAGATTTTGCAAGCTTTCCTATTTCGTTATGCTGCTTTACTGTTTTAAGTCTGCCCGAAAGTTCGCCATGATGTTCTGCAAAATGTGAGGTTTCGTAAGTTACAGAAAGAATTGGTCTTACAATCCACATATGAAGCAGCAGGGCATAGAAAGTCAAAAACAGCAGCGTAAGTAAAATTGCCGAAATGATTATTGAACGAAGGAAATTTCTTTTGTGTCCTTTTACTTCATTCATGGGTTTTACAATACTCATGATTGCCGTGACTTTGCCGTTTGTACCAAATAGAGGAATTGCTGTTGTTACATGACCACCTTCATCTTTATAGGTAAACGAAGTGTAGTTTTTGCCTTCTTCTATAACAGTTCTTAGATTGTTTATATATTCTTCGTCTTTGCCTTCTAGCGAACTAACTTTTCCAAAAGGAATAACTGTACTGCCTGCTTCAAGCGAAAGCTTGTTCACTGTATCAAAAACGTAAGTACGCTTTGTGTAGTCTGATGAAATTACGCTTACATAAATATAGGCAAGATCAGAGGTGTTTGTAAGAATATCAAGCTTCTGGTTTGTTTCTTCCCATTCTTCATCGGGGTCATGCTTAAGCCAATATGGAATACTGTCGACATGAATGTAACTTGCGCCTGTTTTGGCAAGTTGAATGGTAATGTCGCCGTACATGTTTTCGAGTTCCTGTTTGAATTCTCTGTAACCGCTAAGGCTGTTTACGGCACACATGAACACACCAAATAAAAAGGTTGCAACAACCAGCTCTACCTCAAGTATCGAAATCTTGAATTTGCGCTTCATTTTATTCTCCAGTTAGTTTTCCAATGCTAATATTATACAATATAAATGCTTACACTGCATAATTATTTTATATATGGCACAAAATGTTTTTATTGTTTATAATAAATAGATATTACAAGTATAGACGAAAAAGTGTACCTATATTTTTTTACGAGGAGAAAAGATAAGATGAAAAAATTATCTTGTGCAGCGGCGGTACTTATTCTTGTTCTGTCTGCTGTGAATGCCTACAATCCGCCTGTTTATGGCGACAATCTTTTTGAGCTCTCAAGCCCTCATCAGTTGATAAACGGTTCATCAAGTGTCGGCGGAGCTTTGTTCTATGCAAGTCCTGATTCGCTTGGAGCAAATCCGGCTCTTACTGCAAAAGAACAGCGAGTAGATCTGAACCTGGCTTATACAGGTTTAGTTTCTTCTGATAAAGCAAACAGCAAGCGTTATGGTAATGCTTTTCAGGCTGGAATCCTTATTCCTTTCAAACGCTTTGTTTTCAGTGGTTATGGAAACGGCACAATGGTTCCATTTAATGAAATGAATCTGGGCGACAGCTTTAACTTTAAGTTTGGTCTTGCAAAAGAAATTACAGACAGACTTATAGTTGGTGCAAACATAAACTCAGGTATTTTCTGGGGCGCAGGTACAGACTGGGATCTTTCTGCTAACATTGGTTTTGTTTACACTTACGGCAATCTTGGATTCCTTAAGGATTTCCGCTACGGCGTTTCTGTTCTTAATCTTGGAAAGAACTTTGGAGCTACAACACTTCCTGGTTTGGATCCGGAAAAGGCTGTAAGTTCACTTCCTACAATTGCTACTGTAAAAGCCGGTATTGCCGGAACTCTTGTTCAGAATGATATTATCAAACTTGGTTTTGCTTTTGATCTTACAACTCCAGCCTTCATGAATCTTATCACAGATATGGGACTTCAGTTTGCTGTTAAGGATATGCTTTTTATAAGCGTTTCCGAAAAACTGAATATTGTTGAGCTTGTTAATGGCGCAAAAAATGTAATGCCTTCTGTTGGTCTTACATTTCGCTTTACTTTTGATGTTAAGAATAACGACTATCTTCAGAAGAACGGTTGGAGTCAGAGTGAAATGTCGGCAACTGTTGCATGGAAGCAGTTTAATAATACTATAAATGCTGTTTCTGCCGGTGTTGATGTAAACCTTGGTCTTAAGGACGAAACTCCTCCTGTTATTAAGCTCTGGCTTGATGATGAAGACGAAGATTCTGCTGTTCAGACAATTCCTGTTGTAGGAGATGCAAAATGAGAAAAATAAGATTTATTTCAATCATTACAATTCTGGCTTTATGTGCAGGGCTTGGCTTTGCAAAAGAAAAGTACATTTCTCCTAACAATGATGGTATTCAGGATGAACTTGTAATTCCATTGAACATTTCTGATAAGCGTTATGTTCAGGGCTGGAGTCTTATAATTATGAACGAAAGCGGCGAAGTTGTTCGTACAATCGAAAACAAAGTTGCTCTTCCTTCTAAGCTTGGTTTTAAATCATTCTTTAAGCAGCTTATTGCTAAAAAAGAAGGTGTTCCTGTTCCTGAATCTGTTACCTGGAATGGTGTAATGAATAGTGGTGAAACTGCCCCTGATGGAACTTACACTTACTATGTAACTGCTACAGATGATAACGGTAACGTTGGTAAAACAAAGGAATATACTGTTGTTGTTGATACTGTTGCTCCTGATATTGAACTTGATCAGCCTACAGATAAGATTTTTGGTGAAGGTGCAAAATCTGCTCTTAAAATCAAACAGACTGGTTCTGTAGAAGATGAATGGCTTGGTGTTTTCAAGGCTGTTGATGGAACAATTGTTCGTACTTACAAATGGACAAATGCAGAGCCTGCAGAATTCAGCTGGCGTGGTATTGCCGATGATGAATCTCAGGTTCCTGATGGAGTTTATTCATACGAAATTTCTGCAACTGACCGCGCAGGAAACGTTGCTCCACAGACAACAATCACAAACATCATTTATTCTGCAGAAAAGCCTGCAACAAATATTTACATTGATGGTTCTCGTTACTTCTCTCCGGGAACAGATTCAAGCCTTAAGACAATTACCCTTAATGTTACAATTCCTGTTCCGGAAGAAAAAACCGGTAACAAGCTTACAGAATGGGAAGTTGGTGTTACTGACAAAAACGGCAATGTTGTAAAGGCCTTCAATCAGAGAACACAGGGGGCTGTTCCTCCTTCTTCTATCGTAATTGACGGAAAGGATGATAAAGGTAATTCTCTTGCCGATGGAGAATATCAGGCTTATGTAACTGCTAAATATCTTAACGGTTATGTTCCTGCAAAGATTTCTTCACCAGTATTTGTTCTTGATACCGAAAAGCCTGCTGCACAGATTCGTGCTTCGGACAAGGTTTTTGGTGCCGGTTCAAAATCTGATGTAAAGTATACAATCATGATTACACCATCAAACGGTTCACCTATTCCTTCATGGAAGGCAGAAATCCGTTCTGCTGATGGTTCTACAATCGTAAGAACTTATGACCTTGGTGAATATCCTCCTGAATCTATTACCTGGAATGGTGTTACAGACAAGGGTGGCATTGCAGAAAAGGGACAGTATGTTCTTGTTCTTACTGCAACAGACCTTGCTGGTAATGCCGGCGAAGCCCGTTCTGCAGACCTTGTAACCTTTGATACAACAGAAACTCAGCTTCTGCTTGCTATGACAGATACTGCTTTCTCTCCAAACGGCAACAAGGTAAAGGATACAATTACTTTCACTCCTGTTACTCAGACAAAGGATGTTGCTTCTTATGAATTCAGCATCAAAGACAAGAATGGAAAGGTTGTTTATTCTAAGAAAGAAAACAAGAAACTTCCTTCAAACTTTGTATGGAACGGAAATGACGATGATAATACCCGTTGTGATGACGGCTTCTATTCTGCACAGCTTTCTGTAACTGCTGCAAACGGTTCTTCTGCCGCTGCTGCAACACAGGATTTTGAACTTGATACAAAATTCCCTTCTCTTGAATGGGAGCTTCCTTGGACATACTTCTCTCCAGATAATGATGGAAATCAGGATAACATTACAGTTAAGCTTTCTAAGGCAACTGCAGAAAAGCTTTGGACTGCCGATGTTCGCGATTCAAAGGGAAAGAGTGTAAAGAAGTATACCTGGAGTGGTGCTAAGAGTCAGTTTGTATGGGATGGTACCGATGAATCTGGTAACATTGCTCCTGACGGAAAATACAGCATTGTAATCTTTAGTACTGATGAAGCAGGCAACAGCTTCAGCACAGATTTGAACGGTCTTGTTCTTGATAACCGCGAAACAAAGATTTACCTTACTGCAGAAAACGAAGGTATTTCTCCTAACAATGATAAGGTTGTGGATACTCAGACTTTCGAAATCAGAACTACTGTAAAAGAAGATCTTCTTTCATGGAACTTTGATATTCGCCGCGAAGATGGAACTTCGGTTTATGCACTTTCTGATAAGGACAGCGCAAATCTTCCTGCAAGCATAACCTGGAATGGTGCCGACAAGAGTGGTAATGTATGCGAAGGAACATTTACAGGAACCTTGAATGTTGTTTATAAGAAGGGTAACAGAGTAAATGCTGTTTCTTCTCCATTCATCTGTACTGCAACTCCTCCACAGCTTAAGGTTCAGACTGCACCAGAATACTTTAGCCCAGATAACGATGGTATTGACGATGATTTGTTCATCAAGCTTACCGGCGCTACAATGGCAAAAATCAAGAACTGGTCATTTGTAATTACAGATCCAAAATCAAAAGGAAAGACTTTCTGGAAGACAGAAGGAAAGAGTCAGATTACAGAACGAATTATCTGGGATGGTTTGAGTAATGTTCAGAAGGATTCAAAGGGTAATGCAGAACGCGTTCAGTCTGCTATGGATTATCCATATGTATTTACCGTAACAGATAATCTTGGAATGACAAACAGCGTAGAAGGTGTTATTTCTGTTGATGTTCTTGTTATCCGCGAAGGAAACGTTCTTAAGATGGCAGTTCCTTCTATCATCTTTGAATCTGACGAATCAAACTTCCAGAATGCTAATACTAAGCTTTCTGCAGAACAGGCAGATAAGAACGTAGAAATTCTTAACCGTATTGCAGAAATCCTTAAGAAGTTCTCTGATTACAAGATTACAATTCAGGGTCATGCTAACCGCGTTTCTGACAACCTTGACGAAGAGACAATTGATAATCCTCGTGAATGGGGTAGGGCTCTTGGACCTCTTTCTAAAGAGCGTGCCGACGCAATTAAGACTTACCTTGTTAAGAGAGGCGTTAGTGCTTCCAGCATTACAACCGAAGGTATGGGTGGTACAAAACCTGTTGTAAACCCTAAGGATTCGGATAACAACTGGAAGAACAGACGTGTAGAATTTATTCTTGTAAAATAATTAAAAAATAATATCCATTTTAATATCCCTGTCATCTGTTGGCAGGGATTTTTTTATTTGAAAATCAAAACAAACACCAGCAAGTGTGATGTTTGTTTTGCCTTTCATTTCACTCAAGAATCTGTCGTAATAGCCTTTGCCTCGTCCCAGCCTGTCACCTTCTTTTGTAAATGCGCGGCCTGGAACAAGAATCAAAGTTTTGTGTGAATTATCTGGTGTGGCCGGCATTTCTTCATCTGGTTCGGAAATACCAAAAGTGCCGGTTGCAGTCTGTTCTGTCAGGTTTTTTGTTTTATCAAGATAAAAGAACTTTATTATATTGTCTGTTTGTGAGATGATTTTTGGAATGGCAACCCTTTTTCCGTCTTTTATTGCCTGGAGCATTACTTTTGTGAGGATAACCTCGTCGGGCAGCGCCATATAAGAAAATATGTCTGCAGCCTGTTTATATACTTGAGAATTTAATATATTGTCACAAATAAGGCTGCTTTTTTGAGCCAGGAGTTCTTTTTGCTGGTGGCAGAGTTCCTTTATTTGAGTGCGAATCTCTGTTTTTGTCATAAAATGTACCTCAGTATATTGACAATAATTAAATTATTTTATAATATAATTTCTACATTCGCAAGAATGAGTGGTTCTTTAGCTCAGTCGGTAGAGCAACGGACTGTTAATCCGTGTGTCGCTGGTTCAAGCCCAGCAAGAGCCGTAAATAAAACAGGCTGTCCTTTGGACAGCCTGTTTTATTTTGGGAGTATTTTGCTTGCTCGCGAGGCTCGCATTTTTTGCTTCGCAAAAAAACGCAAAAACTCCGGAATGCGGGAACTTGTTGCTGCGCAAAAAAAGCGGAAAAACTCGAGGTTATTGGATCTTGTTGGTCGCGAGGCTCGCGGGGGGCGTGTTTTTTTGTGGGTTTTTATCCTTTTCATGCCGATAATATAAGAGTAATATTATATATATTTGAAAGGAACGGAAAAAATGTCTTCTGGCCAGAAGGCGGCGTTTAGTGTTTTAACGGCACTTGTTCTTTTTGCAGGATTTGTCTTTTTTGCCCAGACCGGTTTAATGGCGCAGATAGAGACCAAATTCTATGCACAGGCAAAAATTGCCGAAAAGGATAACCAGCTCGAAACAATTTCTGAGCGCTGCAATTCCTACATTTCCGATATTCTCGCAAAAATTCAGACCGATGATGAGGCATATTTAAAATCATCTGCTGTAAAGACGTATGTACACCAGAATCCGTCAGAAAAAGATGCAACAGAACGTAAAAATCTTACTGCACGGCTTTTTGATGAACTGGAAGATTACGGCCTTGATGGAATCCGAATCATAGAAAAGAACGGTCGAACTCTTCATTACAGCTCTTATGATTCAGATGTGCTTAAAAGGGTAAGTCTTAGCACAACGTACAAGCTTTATACCGATGTTATTAAGGATTCAGAAGAGCTTGCAGAAAATATAATTCTTGTCGATTCAGAAAAGCCTGAAACAAAGCTTTTACTTGATAATGCTCGCGACAGAATTATAATTTCTTTCCCTTTCTACATTACAGATAACACTTATTTTGCAACATGTGTCTGTTATTTTGATATCAACAAGTTTGAACAAACAGCACTTGATGAGCGTCATGTTTCTCTTGGCGAAGGCCTTACTGCTATTGCAAACGAAGATTCCTTTGATGGTGGCTTTGTGTTAGGTTTGCCTAAAAATGGTAAATCAGAGTTTTATTCACCGATTCTTACTTCATGGAATAAAAATAAAAAGAATTCAGAGCTTGGACTTGAACGCATTTTGCAAAAGGATGATGGTTCTTACTGGCTTTTGATGACTTCGCCTTTAAGCGAATATTTTAAGGTTTCTGCAGTTTATTCAAGTGCACTTTTTGAACTTCCTCGCGAGCTTGAATATTTAATTTATATAAGTGTATTTATGACGCTGCTGCTTGTTTCTGCACTTTTGTTCAATCTTAAACGTGATTATCTTTCGATAATAAAAAGCCGCATTAAAAAGGTGCAGTTTGGCATTATAAACGAATATCTTGAAAATAAAGAAAAAATTGAATGGGCACAGATTGCACGCCAGCTCGAAACTCGCAAGGCTGAGCTTTCCGAAGAAATCAAAAAGAGCATCGGTGCAAAATCAAAGCGTTATTCAAAACAGGTGGATGCATATCTTGATTCCAGCTGGGAAGACATAATCGGTATTTTAAAAGCGCAGAACAGTTCTGAAGCAACTTTGGGTGGTGCCACAATAGAAGAGATTCGCCGCGTAATAGAAGATGTTCTTAAAAACTCTAAGCTTAATGTAAATGTTGCAGTGCCTTCTGCAGTTGCGGCACCTGAGGTTGTAGAGGCAGTTGAGGAAATTGAAGAGGCTGAAGAGGTTGAGGCTTTAGACGAAGTTGAACCTGTTGAAGAAATAGAAGAAGTTGAGGAAGTTGAGGCTCTGGATGAGGCTGAGCCGGTTGAAGAGATAGAGGAAGTTGAAGAAGTAGAGGCTCTGGATGAGGCTGAACCAGTTGATGAGATTGAAGAAATAGAGGAAGTTGAAGCACTTGATGATGCTGAGCCTGTAGAAAAAATAGAAGAAGTTGAAGAAGTAGAGGCTCTGGAAGACGCCGAGCCTGTTGAAGAGATAGAAGAAGTTGAAGAAGTAGAAACGCTTGATGATGCCGAACCAGTTGAAGATATAGAAGAAGTTGAAGAAGGTGAGGCTTTGGATCATGCAGAGCCGGTAGAGGAAATTGAAGAGGCCGAGCCTGTAGAAGAAATAGAAGAAGTTGAAGCTTTGGATGAAGCTGAACCTGTTGAAGAAATTGAGGAAGTCGAGGAAGTAGAAGAAATCGAAGAACTTGAAGAGCTTGAAGAGATTTCCCCTGTGGATCAAACTCACGACGAATCAATCAACTCTTATGGTTCAAACATTAAACTTCCTCCTTTCATAGATAATGATGATCCTCGTTTCCACGAAGAATTCTTTGTAGGTCATCAGCCAGAAGAAAAATATATCAACATTGTAAACAACATAGCTGTTTATGAATTTGAGGCACCAGCCTTTGTGTTGCAGAAAAAATCTGACCAGGAAGAAGTCCTTGAACCAATTCCTGAACCAGAAGAAATTTTAGATGCAGAAGAAATTCCAGAACAGCCATATTTTTCGATGACAACCTTTGGCCAGAACGAACAGCCTGTAATAGAACTTAAAGGCGATTTTGATGACAATGCTTCTCATACAACAATCAATACAATAATTGAACGTAATGGTGTTTATTCAATTGCCGATAATCTCTCTTATTCAATGGTAGTTCAGAATGCAGATTTTAAATCTCTTGTAGATTCTGTTCTTCAAAACTAATCAACTAAATCAATTCATTTTATTTTGCATAGAATCTTAAAAGCGGCTGCTGTGGAATATTATTCATTACTTCAATGAAATCTGCGCGTGTTGCATTTTCCACAAAATTATATTCATTAAGATAATAATCTGGTTTTTGTTCATACGGCAGATATTCAAAGCCCTTTTGCAAAAGCTGTGCAGTTCCTGTGTTTGTTAAAGTAAGCGACATAAATTCCTGTATCCAGTTATCTTTAATCTGACGGATTACGTTGGCCTGGTCATTTGAATTAAGCATTTCATTTAATTCGGCAGCTGCTGCACGGAAGCAGGCATCGGCTTCTTTCTGCTCTGGCACATTAAGAATTGTAAAGATTATTGTATCTGTGTTAGCGTATGGCTCGTCTGCCTGTGCTTTTGCTTCTGCTAACTTTGGATTTGAATCAATTTGTTTTTGAACAAGCTTTTCAAGATATTTTAATGTTGCAATAGTAAGCGCGTTTTGCTTTGTGCCTGCCTGTGGAAGTGAAAATACATACATAACAGGATCAAGAAATTTTGTTGTTGGAATAAGCTTGGAAGGCATAGGACCTGCTTTTTCTGCAGGAATATCTGTTAAGAATGTATGTGTAAGCTTTACTGTTTTTTTTGTGCTGGTGCTTTTAAGTTTGCTTTGAACCGAAAGAATATTCTGCTTTGTATTGCGCGAAGTTAAGAGCCCCATTGTGTTATTTAAAAGGTCGATTGTGTTTTCGGGGAGTAGACCTGTTACAATAAGATTGTAGCGGCTGGCATCGAGAAGGGCTGGATAGCCTTCAAGAATTTTCTGGTATTTTGTTGTTGTAAGAATTTCGTCTTTTGCATCAAAGATTTTTGGAAAATCAGATTTTGAATAAAGCTCCTTCATTACCGCCGAAAGCATCTGTCTTGTGACGCTTCCATTTTCAAGACGTTTTTTATACTGAACACTCGAAACTGCTCTGTCGGCCTGAGCCGGAAGAATGTCACCGTAAATGATTGAATCTGAAACAGCTTTACAGCAGGCAGAAAAATCATAAGGCGCACATTCAACAGTTACTGTTCCTGTTGTAATAGCACAGCTATAATCGATAATCGGATTTCCAAGAATTATTGCTTCCTGCTGCTTTTTTGTAATTTCCTTCTGAATGTTTGACGCAAGCAAATTAATCATTACTTCTTCATAACCATTATCATCTGCAGAGTTGAGTTTACCACCCCTAACACTAATCAGTAGTGTGATGTCAGAGGAATTTTCATTGAGCTTTGTTACAACAGGAATTCCATTTTCAAGAGTCGTCTGTTTTATAAGAGAAATGTTTTCTTTATAAAAATCATTCGTGTAAGTGTCGTTGTTGTTAGTCATGGCAAACACAGCTTCTTGTGCTTCGGGATCATTGTAATTTTTGAATATATCCTGATTATACCATGCCGCATTTGCAGAATTAATTTCTTCAAAACCTGCTGCTGTATATTTTGCTTTGTTATTTTTGTAGTCGTTTGAATTGATGATAACAAAAATAAACGGGGCTTCGGAATCAAGTTTAGAAATCAACTCGTCAAAATTAATTGAAGAAAGCTTTTGACTTCGTGAAAAAAGATTTGCCGCTGTTGTTGAAAGCTCTCCGGAATCAAGCACATCTTCTATAAAAGAATCATATTGCTGAAGTGCCCAATAAGAAGCAAGACTTGTCATAAAATCGGTTGAAGAAGAATTTATGAGCGAAAGATTATTCACCGCATATTGCTGTGCAATGTAATATTCTACAAAATTTGTTTCTTTAATTCCGTTCTGAACATTTGTTATAAAAAGCTGTGCCTGATCAAGCGAAGTAATTGAATCTGCATTTTTACCCTGAGGCTTTTGCAGCAGACTTTGAATAATCAGACGTGAGCTGTCTTTTTTATGGGCCCCGGCCGCATTTATATATTCATTTCCCGGGATATTAAGCGAAGGTTCGTTTACAAGATTGTATTTAAAAAAGGAATTATCGTTGTTCAAAAGTGTTGCGGCAAGCTCGCATTCTTCCATATTTAGAACTGTGTACTGCATTACAATCTGAGTCATGTCTGCAGAAAAATCGGGACTGTGAAGAACAAATTTTCTTTTTTGATTTACAGGTGCAGATTTTCGCGAAACAGGAACAGAATATGAAGAATAATATTGTCCGAAGGTTTGTGTAATGAGCGAAAGAATTGTCTGGTCGTTTATGTTGCCGCTTATAAAAAGAGCACTGTTCTGAGGTGTGTAATAGCGTGAAGAAATTGTTTCAAGAATATTGCGTGCTTTTGCGGTTGTTGTTTTATTAAAAAGTGCAGGATAAACTCCGGAATCATGTTTCCATGGATAGGCAGAAAAAACTCTCGAATCTATAGCTGCATTTATAAATCCTCCGGCAGATTCTGCTTCTTCTTTTACTTCCTGTTTTAAAAGCGAAAGCTCAGAAGCAAGTACGTCATCGGAATATGAAAGAGAAAAAGCAGCCTGTGCAAGAAATGCTGCAGTTTCCTTAAGCTTTGATGGAACAGTCATTATAACATAACGTGAAGAATCGGCATTGCATTCAGCTGTTTCAAAATTGAGCTTTGGTGATGCAGCCTGCAAAATCCTTGTATAAAGCTTAAAAAAGCCCGAAGTTTCTTTTGTTTGACTTGAAAAGCCGGCACGTGTTGTGTATTCAATCCTTATAAGTGGGGTAGAAGTATCCTGAAGAATAAAAACAGTAAGTCCGTTTTCGAGCGTGTATTCCTTTATATTTTCAAGCGGTATAGCATTAAGTGCCTGTGTAGTAAACAAAATCAAAACTGCTAAAACTATCCGTAGAACCCCTTTTTTCTTCATATTAAAAGTATATACTTTGAGGGTATTATAATCTATAGGGGTCTGCGTGTTGCTATTGTCTATAAACTGTAGTAAAATAGTAATAATATGGTTAAAGTAGAAGAAATCAACAGTACTCAGGTACCAACGGCGATACCTGAAGAGCTTCTTAAGGGCAAACGGCATCTTAATCCCGCCGAGATTGAAATTCTTGAAAAGAATCTTAATCACAACGAGGATCCTTCCTGGAATAATTTTTATGTCGATGCCGGCGATGGCTGTTTTGACCCGAACCTTATTTACTTTTCATTTTTTTCCGGAATTATTATTTTAGGACGACTTCGCCATGTAATGCTTACTTACAACGACTTAAAGCTTGAATGCGGTATCCGTCGTTCTCGTTTGAGTAATGTTGTAACAGGTAATGATGATGTTATCCGAAATGCTTACTACATAGATAATTACCGTTTAGGTGACAGAGTAATTCTTTTTAATATCAACGAAATATGTTGTACAAATCACTCAAAATTTGGTAACGGTATTCTTAAGGAAGGCGAGCCTGAATCAAACCGTATCTGGATTGGTGTTGCAAATGAAAATGACGGACGACGAATCCTTCCGTTCGAAAATATGATTCCTGCCGATGCTTATATCTGGTCTCACTACCGCGATGATGAAAAGCTGCTTGATCGCTTTGTTGAACTTACAGAAAAAGGCAATGATCACAAATTAAATACTTATGGCTTTATTGATGATGATACTGTTATCAAAAACTGTAACATCATCAAGGATGCTCTCATAGGAAAATGTGTTTATATAAAGGGAGCATTTAAGCTTAAGAATATTACTATTCTTTCTTCACCGGAAGAGATAACTCAGATTGGCGAAGGTGTAGAAATGGTAAACGGTATTCTTGGTTATGGCTGCCGCATTTTCTATCAGGCTATTGCTGTTCGTTTTGTAATCGGCCGCAATTGTCAGGTAAAATATGGTGGACGAATTCTGAACTCTGTGCTTGGTGATAATTCTACAATTTCCTGCTGCGAGGTTTTGAACAATCTTGTATTCCCGTTCCACGAGCAGCATCATAATTCTTCCTTCCTTATTGCTTCTACAATTATGGGACAGTCGAATATTGCTTCTGGTTCAACAATCGGAAGTAATCATAACAGCCGAAGTCCTGATGGAGAGATTATTGCTAAGCGTGGTTTCTGGCCAGGTCTCTGCAGTGATTTTAAGCATAACAGCCGCTTTGCTTCTTTTGTTCTTGTTGCTAAGGGAAGCTATCAGAATGAGCTTGATATTCCGTATCCGTTTGCACTTGTTTCTCCGGGAACAAATGGTAATCAGGCTGTCAGCATTATTCCTGCCTGGTGGTTTATGTATGATATGTTTGCCATCACACGCAATAATAATAAATTTAAAAAGCGTGATAAACGTGTAATCAAAATTCAGAATATAGAAACAGATCCTTTTGCACCTGATACAATGCAGGAAATTATGTCAGCACTGGACAGAATTATAGGCCTTTCTTCACGTTATCTTCTTGATACAAGAAATGATGCAATGGAAGGTGCTTCGACACAAGAAGAAATTTATCAGAAGGCAAAAGACTTTCTTCATCAGAATCCGGATGCAGACTTTGTTCTTGAAGATCCTGTCTGCCAGAAAAAATATGGTGCAAAGATATTAAAACCGGTTCAGGCTTATAAGATGTATCGCAAGATAGTCAAATATTTTGCTACCCGTACCTTGATGGATTACTGCAAGACTCGAGGAGTTTCTTGTCTTACCTTGGATTTGATTTCAAAAATTCGCGAACAACCGCTTTATACCGAATGGGAAAATGTGGGCGGACAGATTATTCCTTGTCAGAAAATTCAGGAGCTTTTTGAATCTATAAAAAGTGGCGAAATAGATGATTGGGATTCTGTTCACGGCTTTTACAATTTGTGTCAGGTTGACTACGAACAATATAAAGGGCGTTATGCTTTGTATCTTCTTGAAAGACTTTACTCTCGTCCTATTGAACAGTTCTCTATTGATTTGTATCGCAATATTACAGATGATGTTACAGTCTGCGCATTTGATATTTATAATGCCGCCTTTGGCTCCCGCGAAAAAGACTATACCGATTATTATAGAAATATGACTTACCGTAATCAAAAGGAAATGAATGCAGTTCTTGGACCTTTGAGCGACAATGCTTTCCTTCGTGATTTGCGTAAAGAAACTTCCCAGTTTGTTGAAGAAATAAAAGGTATATTCAGCGGTCTTTGCAGAGAATGAAAATTTACGATGGAAAATACAGACAGTTCGAAGGTGTTTCTCTTGATGACAGACAGTGGCCTGGAAAAAAAATAACTTCTGCTCCTGTCTGGTGCTCCGTTGATTTAAGGGATGGAAATCAGGCACTTGTAAATCCAATGGGAGTAAAAGCTAAGCTCGAATATTTTAAGCTGCTTGTAGAACTTGGATTTAAAGAAATAGAAGTTGGTTTTCCTTCTTCAAGTCAAACCGAATATGATTTTGTGCGAACCCTTATTGAACAGAACCTTATTCCCGATGATGTTACGATTCAGGTTTTGTGTCAGGCACGTGATCAGTTTGTTAAAAAAACTGTTGAATGTATACGCGGTGCAAAAAAAGTCATTTTTCATCTTTATAATGCAACTTCTCCGGCGCAGCGAAAATATAATTTTTGTAAGACAAAAGAAGAAATAATTGAACTTGCAGTTTCGGGTGTGCGCTGTATTAAGAAAAATCTTACAACTCTTGACGGAACCGGCATTAAGGTAATGTTTGAATATTCACCGGAAAATTTTACACAGACCGAGATGGATTATTCGCTGCAGATTTGCCGTGCCGTTATGGATGAATGGGGGGCAACTCCTGATAATAAAATAATTCTTAATCTTCCGGCAACTGTTGAATGCAGTCTTCCTAATCAGTTTGCAGATCAGATAGAATATTTTTGCCGCAATATTGGAAAACGCGACTGCTGTATAATCTCGCTTCATAATCATAATGACCGCGGCGAAGGAATTGCCCAATGTGAGCTTGGTTTGCTTGCTGGTGCAGAACGTGTAGAAGGCTGTCTTTTTGGAAATGGTGAACGTACCGGTAATATGGATATTGTTACAGCGGCCCTTAATATGTATACACAGGGAGTCGATCCAAAACTTGATTTTTCTAAGCTTCCAGAAATTGCAGATTGTTATGAGCGGCTAACAGGAATGTATATACCTCCACGTCATCCTTATTCGGGTGACCTTGTTTATACAGCCTTTAGCGGAAGTCATCAGGATGCAATTCGAAAAGCAATTGATGCCCGGGCAAAGCTTTCGGAAAATGCTTACTGGGATGTTCCTTATATTCCAATTGATCCGCATGATATTGGTGTTGATTATACAGGAATTATCCGCATAAACAGTCAGAGTGGAAAAGGTGGGGCAGTTTATATTCTGGAGCACGATTTTGGAATTGTTCCGCCTAAAGAAATGCATCCTGTTATTGGTGCAATTGTTAAAGCAAAAGCAGACGAACTGCAGCGCGAGCTTTCTTCCAGCGAAATTTATGATCTTTTTGAAGAAAAATGGCTTAATACAAAATCGCCGCTTAATGTTCTTGAGATTAATGAAAAACATATGGAAGGCGAACGTGGTGGTCCAGGCATAGAACACGTAGCAGCAACAGCTACAATAGAATGGCTCGGCAAAAAATATGTTATTACGGCAAACGGAAACGGACCTTTGGATGCTTTCGTCAATATTATGCGAAGAACTTCGGCACCTGTTTTCAATATTTCATCATTCCATGAGCATTCTATTGGTGCCGGTTCTGATACACACGCTATTTCTTATGTTCAGATTACAAAGGAAGACGGTACAAAGGTTTGGGGCGTAGGAAAGAGCTCTAACGTTGGACGTGCCGGTGTTGCCGCAATTGTAAGTGCGCTGAACTATAAATAATATGGGGTCCCTGAGACCAATTGGGGTCCCTGAGGCTAATTGGGGTCCCTGAGGTCAATTGGGGTCCCTGAGGTCAATTGGGGTCCCTGAGGCTCTCGAAGGGCCCTAGAAAATTCTTTCAACAGCCTTCATAAATTTCTCCCCTCTGTCAAATTCATTGTTAAACATTCCGAATGAAGTTGCGCCTGGAGAAAAAACAACAGGGATAAAATCTTGTGGCAAAGTTCCTTTACAATCTGCTTTTAAGGTTTCGAGCATCTGCTCAAGACTGTCGAATGGACCTTTGTAAGCTGTGTTAGTTTTATCTAACTCCGGCAAAAGCTTGTCTGTCGCGGTTCCTGCAAGAAGGTAAATGTCAGCCGGTGGAATTGTTCCTTCAGGTGCTCCCGCATTTTTGCAGATTACCTGTGCAAGCTTTTCAAGGCTAAGCCCTTTATCTGTTCCACCTGTAAGAAGAATTACAGGTTTGCCAAAGGCTTGTGTTGCTGCCGCTGCTGCTTCTGGAACTGTTGCCGCAGAATCATTGTAGAATCTGTAATTATTCCAGCTGTGAAAGTATTGTAATCTGTGTGCAATTCCGGGCCAGGTTTGTAAAATTTCTTTAGCGCGCTGTTTTGGAACTCCCATAAGCTGTAAAACTGTGGCAGCATTCTGGGCATTAAGCTTCATATGTTCGCCGGGTACAAGCAGACTGTCAAAATCAACTGAATATTGAGTCTTTGTATTGTAGCGGATTACTGTTGCATGGCTTTCGCGGGCAAAAAGGTCTCCCCAGGTTCCACCGCATTCTGGACCTGTCCCGGGTTCATCTTCACCAGCATCAAAAATAGAATAATTACCGGAATCCTGGTCTGCGTAAATCAAACGTTTATCTGCAACATAATCTTCCATATTGCCGTACCAGTTTTGATGATCGGGAACAATTTTTGTAATAACAGCGATGTGTGGTTTTAAGACTCCTCGTCCACGTAAATCTGCAAGCTGCCAGGAAGAAAATTCAATTACAACTGGAGTGTCGGAACTAACCTGGTCAAAGAAGGTGAGTGGACTTACTGTAATGTTTCCGCCAAGGAAAGCCGTAAAGCCAGCCTGTTGCAGCCCGTAATAAATTGCACTGACCGTCGAAGATTTTCCTTTGCTTCCTGTTACAGCAATAATGGGACAATCTGTAAAACGAAGAAATATGCTAAGGTCTGTTTCTATTGCTTTTGCCGCAGCTAAATATTTGTTTCCTTCGTATTTTACTCCGGGATTTTTTATTACACAGTCTGCAGTTTCAAAATCGGCAAGGTCGTGGCCTCCAAGATGATATGTAAGTCGTGAATGATCTAGAGATTCGTCATTATTCAGTCGTTCAAGGGTAGGGGCAAGCTGTTCGGCAGTCTTCATATCTGTAACTGTAACAAAAGCGCCTTTGTTTAAGAAAAATCGGGCTGCAGCTTCTCCACCGCCATTGAGTCCAAGTCCCATTATAGTGATTTTTTTGTCTTTAATGTCTTCTATAGATTTGAACGGACATTCAGAAGAATATGTGTGGAATGTCATGGCGAACTCCTTGTCGTGCGGTCCCTGAGCTTGTCGAAGGGTCCAAAAAAAAGGCCTTCCTTGCGGAAGACCAGCATGCCGGGAACCAGAATCGAACTGGCACGTCGGTTGCCCGACACAGGATTTTAAGTCCTGGGCGTCTACCAATTCCGCCATCCCGGCAAGTAAATTTATAATATCGTAAAACAGCAAAATCTTCAAGTCGTGCATTGTTTCGTCGCCTGCGGCTCCTCGTACTGACAAAGCAATCAACGATTTCTGATTGCACCATATATCAAAAACTACTATAATCACTTTATGTTCAAAAATTATCTTTGGATTTTTTTTATTTCGATGGTGCCGCTTATAGAGCTTAGAGGTGCTATTCCTGTCTCACAGGCACTTCAGATGCCGATTGTTTCTTCTTATATAGTATGTATTATCGGTAACATGCTGCCTGTTCCAATCATTTATCTTTTTGCTCGACGTTTTCTGGAATGGGGACAGGACAAAAAAGGTCTTTCAAAAATCTGTCAATTCTTTTTAACAAAGGGAGCCGCTGCCGGAGAAAAAATGCAGGAAAAAGCAGGTCGTGGAATCTTTATTGCACTCATGCTTTTTGTTGCAATTCCTTTGCCAGGAACAGGCGCCTGGACCGGAACTCTTGGAGCAAGCCTTCTTGATATGAAATTCAAAGATACAATCATCGCCGTTATGCTCGGCGTTTTGATTGCAGGACTTATAATGATGGCCGTTTCTCTTGGACTATTTACAGCGCTTTTTGCCGCAATAGGAAAGTAACATGTATCTTTTAGTTTTAAAACAACTCGTAATAATGATAATCATAACTCTGGCAGGTTTTATTTTTGCCCGTATAGCCAAAGGTACCGACGAACAGCAAAAGTTCATGAGCCGCCTGCTGCTTTATTTTATAAACCCCTTCCTTGTACTCAACAGCTTTAATATGGAATTTTCCTGGCACAAATTCCGTCAGCTCTGGTTTGCGGCTTTTATAGCACTCATCCTTCACGGAGTTATGATTCTTCTTGGCTTTTTGTCATCCAAAGAAAAAATCGACCGCGTAGCAGTAGCCTTTACAAACTGCGGCTTTGTAGGCATTCCCTTAATTCGCGGCGTCTTTGGCGACGAAGGTGTTTTTTACCTCATGGGTTATCTCATAGTTTTTAACGTGCTCATCTGGACCTACGGCTACTATCAGTTCTGCGGTGCAACAAACGTAAAAAAAATAATCACAAACCCAAACATAGTTGCAGTTGCAATAGGACTTGTAATGTTCTGTCTGCCTTTTAAACTGCCGGAGCTCCTTCAAAAGCCAATCGTAATGATTGCTGATATCAACACACCAATGGCCATGCTTCTTCTGGGAATCCTTTTTGCCCGCTTTGAGTTTGACCGTACCTACATCAAACGCCTTGTAAAGACAATGTTTTTCCGCCTAATTCTTACCTCAGTCTGCAACCTTGGCGTAATTCTCCTGGCCTACAAAATCTTTGCCAACGTTCAGGACATCCAGATGATGCTTTTTGCAATCTACATCTGTTCAATGTGTCCGGTTGCCACAACTATTCCGGGCCTGGCCGTAGTTTTTGATCACGACAAATCCTTCGCAAGCCTAGTAGTTACAATTTCCAGTGTCTTCTGCATTTTGACAATTCCATCCTTCGTTGCACTGGCGGAATTTATAATTGGAAAGATGTAGAAATCTACAGTCTAACTGCCTTCTTATGCTTCAAAAAGTACAACCAGCACGTAATTTTTTCTTCCGGCACATTTAACATACGGGCAGCGGCTTTGCGGTAACATTCCTGTTGTCCACGATATTTTTCAACGTCAATCTGCTGGTCTGATTTGTAGTCCACTATGGTGTAAGTTCCGTCTGTGTTTTCAAAAATCAAATCTATAGAGCCTGTGAAAATGTAGCCGTCGAGCATCATGCGGAAAGCCCATTCTGCACGGTAGAAACGACCGTCTGCCTTACATTGTTCAAGCGCTTTTCCTAAATCACTTTGCGCAAACCATTCACACAAAGTCCTGCAGGAATCAAGCATCTGCTCCAGAATATCCTGATTGTCCGGAAGATTTTTCAGAAGCTTTGATTCCGGGTGGAATTGTTCACAAGGAGTACCATTTGCCTGAGCTTCCAGAAATGCATGTACAAGAGTTCCAAAATCGGCGGCAGTAAAAATTGGTATATCAAGATTGTCTTCAGGAGAATCAAAGCGTTCACCACTGTCACCGTCCTGTGCCTGCTTTGCAATATAATCCTTTTCGAGAGACGAAGGAGTTTTTCTGTTCGAAACAGGCCATTCATATTTTACATACGCTTCCTGCTTATAAGCTTCCTGAGCTGCAGCAATATGAGCTTTTTCAAATTCAAGAGAGTTTGCGTTGTAAAGCTTTTCTTTCATTGCCTCGCGTTCAACAGGTTCAATTTTATAGAGCGCAAATGGACGGAAATTCTGCATCTCCTCTGTAGAATAAAAACGTACCATGTTTTCTATAAGGCGGAATGAATTATCGCTGCCCGAAGCTTCTGTCGGTTCTGAATTCCAGGAGCCCACTATTTCGACAAAATCTTCGGCGCGGGTAATTCCTACGTAAATCAAACGACGGAATTCTGCAAGCTCTTCTTGAATCGCTGTTTCTTCCTGCTTCATAAAGAAATAATTTTTAATGCCGTTTCCCGGTTTAATTGTAAGTCCATACTTTGAATCAAAGAAAAATAAAGAATCCTTTAGGCGGCTGTTTACATTTGTACAACCGTAAACAAAAACATAACCGAACTGTAGTCCCTTGCTTTTGTGTATTGTCATAATATTTACGGCATCACCTTTTTCAAGCGGGTAGGTTATTTCGTCAATATTTATTTCTACGTCTTCACCAAAGGTCGAAATTTCTTTATCTTTAATCTGACTCAACTGATCTACAAACCAGGCAATTCCTTTATCATTCGTATCAGTCTGGCGAGCAAGCTCAAAAAGCATATCAAACTGTTCGGCATAAAGAGACTTTCTGTAACTGAACATTGTTTCATAACGGTAGCCGCAGTCATTCCACAAAAGCTCCAGCGTTTTTGTAAGTGGCCGGCTTAAGGTTAAAAGCTTCTGCTTGTTATAAAAATCCATTGCAGCAATATATCTTGCTTTTTCTGTTTCGTCAGTCAAAGCTTCTGCGTCATCGCCTGCAAGAATTGCTTCAATCGTCTGTTCACTAAGATTTGCAAACGGAGAAGAAAGATAACCCGCAAGAGAAATTCTGTCATCAGGATAAACACACAACTGCAAAAAGTTGTAAATATCATTAATCGGCCCGTCAGAAAAAATTGAAGTGTTTGTGTCCATCGTATATGGAATATTAAAAACGTTTAGCCATTTTATAAGATAACGGCGGTCTGTTCTTCCGCGGTCAAGAATTGCAAATCTTGAAAAAGGATATTCTGCTCCCTGCTGTTCTATCGACTCCTTGAAAAGTAAAATCTTTTGTGCAATATGAATCGCAAGCTGATCCTTCGCACTAAAGTAAACTGCTGTATCAAGCTCCTTTGGTTCAAAAAGACTTATAGCAAGCCGCTTTGAGTTGTGATCCAGAAGAGATGCCTGAGGCAGTTCTGCTTGTTTTACAGGATCATATTTTATTGCCGGAACAGTGTATTGTGCTTCGAAAAGCTTGTCGTTGTTATTATCAAAAATTAAATCATGTTCGCCAAAAACACGATTAAAGGTTGCAAGCAGCTCGTTGTTTGAACGGTAGTTGTAGTTCATCTGCAAAAAGCATTCCGGTCCTAAATCCGATTTAAGCTTATTGAAAACGGAAACATCTGCACCACGGAATTTATAAATGGACTGCTTTTCGTCGCCTACAAAAAAGAGCTTCTGTTCGTCTGTATCATTCAATAAAAACAATAAATCTCTGTTCTTGGCATTGTTGTCCTGAAATTCATCAATCATGATTTTTGCATAAGCATTTCGTTCCTGCTCAAGTAAATCCGGCTGCTCCTGCAAAATCTTAAGTGCCAGCTCGGAAATGTCTGCAAACGTAAGGTTTCCTGTTGTGCGTTTTGATTGATTTACAATTGCAGTAAAATCATCAAACATTTTGTACAAGTCAATTGTTTCATCAATCTGTGCAATGTACGAACAGAGCGGTAAGTTAGGTTTAACAAACTCCTCTGTTAAAACTTTTTTTGAACTTTGAAGACCTTTTGAATATCCGCTTCTTGGGAAACGGAGCTCAGATATTTTTTTGAGTTTTTCAAAAAGCTTTGCTGCAAGAATTTGAATTTCTTCAAAAGACTTGCTGCCTGCAACTTCAATTTGAGAAAGCATTTCCGAAATTAATAAAGCCTTTTGTGTATATTCGTTGCTGCCTTTTTCTTCCAATGCCAACTGACATTCAGAATTAAATGTAGTAAGAATTGCCGGAAGCTTTGATATTTCTGTATTCCAGCTGTTTAGAAGAAACTCTTTTTGATCTTTGATTTTGGAAGTGAAAAAATCTGCCGAATCTGCAAGTGTCGTATATTTAGAAACCGCTTCTGCAAGAATTGAATAGGCAAAGGTTTCCAATCCACCTGCCTGTGCATATTGTTGAACGCAAGATCTGTCTTTGTTTGCAAAAACGTAGGGGAGTGCAAGTTTTTTTATATCTTCAAGAGAATCGTTTCCGCCTGCAGAAAAATCTGGACGGATTCCATAACGGTTAGCAGCCTGCTTTACAATTGAATTACAATAGGAATCAAGGGTTTGAATGTGTGTGTCAGAAAATTCTTCAAGCGCAAGCGCCGCACGTTTCTTTTCCAAAGCCGGTGTTTCAGGATTTTCCGCAAAAAATAAAAGTGTCTGATAGATTCGTTCGTACATTTCACCAGCCGCTTTTTTTGTAAAGGTGAGCGTAAGAATTTCTGGAGCACGAATATTCTGCGACATTACAAGCCAGGCAAAACGTGTTGCAAGAACCTGTGTTTTTCCGGAGCCGGCACCTGCTGCGACAATTGTATTATCTGTTCTGCAGCATACCGCCCGTTGTTTATCATCAAGCTTTTTGTTTATTTGTCCAAGAAGGTCAAGATATTTGTAATCGTTCATTTTGTCCTCCCTGCAATTGTGTAATTATATCTGCAGATTGATTTATAATTGCAGCCTCCACAATCTTCAAAAACATCAACCTCTGATAACGGATATTCCGAGTCTTTTACGCATTGGGCAAAACGTTCGGCATATTGTTCGAAGGCCTTTATCGTCGGTTCAAAATCTTCCATTTTTTTTGATTTACTTGAATCATCAACAATAACAGCATTATTCTGCGAAGTGTTTGAATTAATTGCATAAAAAGCAGCCAGGTTTATTTCTTTAACAGTTTCATTTTCGCGAATGAGTGTTATGTACATCGGCATCTGAAAATCACCCAACGTCCCCTCTTCTGTAAGTTTTGTGTTTTTGATTTTTGGCATGGCAGATTTTGTGTTTTTGTAATCTATAATAGTCCAGCCGGTGTTCTGTGAATCTGTGGTTCCTGCTGCAAGAATACAGTCAATTTTTCCGGTGTAATTCCATTCTCGCGAAGGATTATTACTTCCGTACCATTTTTCAACACCTTTAATTTTGTAACCACCGAATTTTCCGCAGAAGCTTTTAAGGAAAGTTATTATAGTTTCTGTGATTGCAGGAATCTGACTTTTAAGCATTTCAATTGTAAGCGGACTGTCTTTAAATTTTTCTTCGGGATTCTGAATTGCTTTTAAGGCGAACTCGTTTATAAGTTCTGTTAATTGTTCCTGTTGTTCTATTCTTCCTTCTGCTGAAACTGACGGAAGCGGCTGGTTATTTTTCATAAGATAACTTCCATAAAGCTCAAGAATTTTGTGGTGGATGTTACCCATGTCATATCTGCCGATTAATGATGTAGAAAGACTGTCTGGTTCCAGTTTAAGGACTTTGTTAAAAATCCAGTTGCGGGGGCAGGGGAAAAAGTCTTTCATATCTGATTGAGAAATCGTAATTTTTTTTGTGTTATCTGCTAAGCCTTTTGTCGTAGAATTATGTTTATTTCTGTTTTCTATAAGATACCATTCGATTTTCTTTTTAAGTGATTCAGGGACTTCATACGGTGCAGATTTTTTATATCTTTCTTTATTAAAATTGTTCCAGTAAAGGAACTGGTCTTTTTGTTTTTCTGAAAAATTGTATTTTCCTTTTGTCTGATCCAAAAACCATCTTTTTTCATTCTGAATAAAATCAGTTTTTTCCAGCTCTTGTGCAATAGGATTTTCTTTTACGATTGAAAGATATGTATGTGCAATTGCAAAGCCGGCAAAGGTTTCTTCGGCACACGAGAACATAGGGAATGTTCCGTCGGAGGATTTTGCATAAAGTCTTATAAAAGCTTTAGAGGCATTAAATCTTTTGTCTTCATCTGTTAGTTTAAGCAAACTTCTTTTTCCTGAATTTAAAAAAGAAAGTCTCTTAAACGGAAGCTCAAGATTGTTCTGACTTGAATCAATTACAAACTGATATTTATAAGCAGCTGCAGCCGAAAGCTTATACGGATAAACAGAGATTCCAGTTGCACTGTTTTGTGGAGTATAAGTTTTTGCATTTAATTCATTAATAAAAAATTCATAAGGATTTTCAATAAAAAGCTTGAGCGGTTCACAATAAAGCTTTTCTATACTTATAAGATTATTCAGTTCGGTAATACATCGGCTTATGATTTTATCTGCTGTTTCCGAAAAGGCAGTAATTTCAAGGTAGCGTGATTTAAACGACATCCAGGCTGTGTGAATTGCTGCAAATGTTTTGCTTTTACAGATTGCAGTAATATCTTTTTTAAGAGAAGTATAAAAAGTAAGCTGAAGCTCATCATGATTGATTTTAGAAAGTGCTTCCTTCCATATATCAATTTTCTTTCCGTCTTTTGTTTCATAACCACAGATACAGCGCATTCTCTGACCTTCGCGGATAAGGTCCTGTTTTGTTTTTTCAAAGCTGCTTTTCCATGGAATATAATTATCAAGTAAAAGAGTTCGGACACTTGCATAAGAAAAATCAGAAGTATAACAGTCCAGAATTTCCTTAAAAATAATTCCTGCACAATTAGAAGTAAGCGGAAAGCCTGCCCTGATTACAAAAGGAACACAATAAGAGGTAAGCTCTCGTTCAAGATACGGACGATAAGTTTCAAGATCTGGAACATTAAGCGTAATGTCGATCCAGTCTGCTTTACCATCTGCAACAAGCTTTCTTATTGCAAGAATTGTCATTCTTAATTCTGTTCTGGAATCACGGTATTTTATGCATTCCGGATGAGCAGGTTCTTCTTTTGGAAGTGTTACAAGCGTGATTGAATCACATTTATCAAAAACATCTATATAATCTGCAAAATCTTCGAGTGTTTCGGGATATATGATAAGCACCTTTTTTTTGTTGGCCGAAAAATCTGGTACAGTCCAGGCTGGTTCAAAAAAATTATTCTGCTCTAGAAAACAGGAATACTCTTTATATAAGGTTTCAAAATCGGAATCTTCTTCGTCACATTTAAGGGTTCCTGTTGCGGCCATCTTTTCCCTAAGATCGTGCCACAGCTTGAGCGAAGGAAGAATTTTAGAAATCCAATCTGTAAACGAACCTGCATTATCTGCATATTCTGGATTAATTATTTTTTTGAAAAACTTTTCTGTTGAATTGCGGCGGATTAAATTACTTACAAAAATCTTACGAAGCAGTGAAGGAATAACATTTTTTTGCGACTGATTTGCAGAAGCATACTGCCCCTTAAAATGATCCCAGGAAATAAAACGCTCCAGCGCAACAGCAGAAACCCCCGATTCTTTCTGATGCGTTACACACCAGTCAATCCAGGAGTTCATAACAACATCAGTAGAAAAAACAAAAAGCACCTCCGGATCCGGAAGATACTGCGTAAAAAGTGTCGAAAGTGTCTCTGGCTCAAGCGTTATACGATTATTCATGTTTACTATTATAACACAGAATATTTAAGAAAAAAACATCGTGCCGGAACTTTTATGGCGTCGAACGAACGTCATAATCTTTCTGTTCGCTCGATGACATAAAAGTTCAGGTATATATGTTTCCTTATCATACAAAAGTAACATTTGTCACCCCTTTAAGTGACCAATGTTACCCCAAAAGTAACCAATGTCACCGTTGCATTCCCACACTTTTGACCGTATATTAAACTCAGAGGTTGGGCGAGCCCCAATCAGGAGGTAGACTATGGACAGTATTATTCAAGTTTTAAGTAATAATCTTCCGTGGGTTTGGGTTGCTGTAACTGTCATCTGTGTGGTGATAGAAACAATGACACTTTCTCTTACTACCATCTGGTTTGGAATCAGTGCGTTTTTGATGGTTTTCCTTGCATTTACGCCAATACCGTTTCCAGCTCAATTATTTATATTTGTTGTAGTTGCCCTTGTGTTACTGATTTTTACACGTCCGGTTGTAAAGAAAAAGCTTAACCAGAAAAAAATTGCAACAAATTATGAGCGGATAATCGGACAGATTGGAGTTGTGACAAAGAAAATCACGGCGCTGGAAAAAGGTTCCGTAAAAATCAATGGTATGGAATGGACTGCTGCCGTAAAAGAGGATATTACCCTCGAAGAAGGAAGCAAGTGCATTATCGAAGAAATTGCCGGAGTTACGGCATATGTAAAATCTATATAGGAGATATGATTTATGATTTATGTTCTTATTGCAGTAATTGTTCTTGTTTTGATTCTGATTATCACAAATATCAGAATTGTACCACAGTCAAATGCTTTTGTTCTTGAACGTCTTGGTGCCTATCACGGAACCTGGAATGTTGGTCTTCATGTAAAACTGCCTTTTTTTGACCGTATCGTAAAAAAGGTTTCTCTTAAGGAAAAGGTTTTTGATTTCCCACCACAGCCTGTAATTACACGCGATAACGTAACAATGATGATTGATACGGTAGTTTATTTCCAGATTACAGACCCTAAACTTTATACTTATGGTGTTGAACAGCCAATCAACGCTTTGGAAAATCTTAGTGCAACAACACTTCGTAACATCATCGGTGAACTTGAACTTGATGAATCGCTTACAAGCCGCGATGTAATCAATACAAAGATGCGTTCTATTCTTGATGAAGCAACAGACCCATGGGGAATCAAGGTGAACCGTGTAGAAGTTAAAAATATTGAACCTCCACAGGCAATCCGCGATGCAATGGAAAAGCAGATGAAAGCAGAACGCGAACGACGTGAACAGATTCTTATTGCCGAAGGTCACAAACAGTCTGCAATTCTTGAAGCAGAAGGTCAGAAGCAGGCTCTTATTCTTGAAGCAGAAGCTGCAAAGGAAGCTGCAATCCAGAAGGCAAAAGGTGAAGCAGAAGCTATCCGCGAAGTTCAGCAGGCAAAAGCCGAAGGTCTTAAGATGCTCAAGGATGCCGGAATGGATAATGCTGTCCTTAAACTGCGCAGTCTGGAAGCCTTTGAAAAAGCAGCAGACGGTCAGGCAACAAAGATTATTATTCCTTCAGATTTGCAGAGCCTTGCTGGCGTTGTAACAAGCATTTCTGAAGTAGCAAAGAAATAAATATAACTGGAAAATAAATATAACACGGGAGGCCGATATGAAAAAAATACAAATCAGTTTAATAGGATTATTTATATTTTGTTTTCTATCGGTCTCCTGTGCTACTACTAAACAAACCGAAGATCCCGAAAAATTAATTTACGATATTCAGTTCATACAGATAGACCTGGCAAGCTCTTCTATGAAAGCTCTTTATGATCCGCAGCCCTTTGAAGAGCTTAAGCAGGATGTGCGTGATGGTAAGGTAAACCGCATAGACTGTATTTTCCGAATCAAAGAAATTTTAAGCAATTTTCATATAGTTCATCTGCGCCTTTCCGAAGTATTTTCTGAAGATGAGCCAGTTATGCATTCACCCATAAATTTATATTATATGGGCGATGATTTTTTTGTTAATTTTACAACTCCAAAATACCAGAAATATATTGGATGGAAGGTAAAAGAAATGGGTGGCAAGCCTATAGACCAGGCTTGGAAAGAATTAGCAAGATTTATTCCATACGAAACAGAAATTGGTGCTAAATATTTTGCCGCACAGACTTCCCGTTATTATGATTTTAAATATGCGGATTTGCTCGACAAAAATAATAAAATAAGTTATGTGCTTGAATCAAAAGACGGGCAGACAGAAAAGCTTACCTGCCGCTTTGTAAATGTCCGAAAAACAAATTGGATTGGAATACAGCCGGATAAACCAAATCCTTATTCTCCTTATTTTATAAGTAATTATTATGAATTACAGCCTTGCCCCGAACGAAAAACAATCTATATTCCTTATAACTCATGCCAAGGAATTCCCGGTTATCCTGCAACAGATTTAATTGAAGATTTGATGAAAGAGCTGCGAACCAGTGCTTATGATACAGTAGTTTTTGATATAAGGCTTAATGCTGGTGGTGAGCAGTTTATAACACAGCTTTTCAGACATAAGCTTTATGATAACAGGGAAGAACTTTTAAAGTATAATATAGCCATTGTTATTGGTGGCAGAACTTATTCCGCTGCCTGCTGGTTTTTGAACAATTTTCTGGATGTTTTTCCGGAGGCTACAGTATTTGGCGAAGAAACTGGGGAAGCTGTATTTAATTATACGATGGTTATGCCGTATGAACTGCACAACCTTAGCTGCGAATTTATGTTCCCACAGATAATAGATAATCTTCCTGTTCTTAAGGCTCGTGCAAAAGATATTTACCGTGGTACTATGCCCGATGTAGAAGTTAAAGAAAGTCTCGAAGATTTTCTGAATGGGCAGGATACGATTTACAATGCTATTTATGCGTATTATAATTAAGTAATATGATGAATAAAAGGTTTCTGGAAAAACCATTTCGTCTCATGGCAATAGTAGGCTGCGTTTATATTCTGACAATGGTTATTCTTTCTGTTTTTACAGACTTTGATTATGAAAACAATCTTATGCCGTTTGCAAAAATCATTTCTTATACTGCTGCGGCAATAGCGTTCATATTATGTGCACTTACATTTTTCTTTTATGAAAAACATATTTTTTATTATTCAGCTTTAGAAATTCTTGCTTTCTCAAATATTTATAACGGCCGCATTTATACGGCACTCTTTTTAACAGCAATCCTTTTTATTCTTTTGCTGCTGGAAAACAGACTTTCTTCTAAACCCCGGCTTATAATTTATCTTGTTTTAGAAGTAATCAAACTGCTTTTAGTAATTCCTTGCGGGGTCCGTAACTTTTTTGAATATATAGGAATTTCGCTTTTTTCACTTGCAACAATCGGCTGTATAAACCTTCTTTTCCGTCATGCTTATGATAAAAAGCAAACGGGTTCAATAAATCTTGATGATTACAGGTTTTCGGAACGCCAGAAAAACTGCATAAAGGAAATTGTCGTAAACAATACAACAATAAAGGCTCTGGCAATTGATTACAATGTAAGCGAAAGCGCTATTAAAAAAGATCTTTCTCACATTTACACTGTTCTAGGAATCACCGGAAAAGCCGACCTTAAGGCTCTTTTTATTGGATATAAATTCGAATAATTTATTTTTTTATATCAAATAAAAACAATCTATGTTATGATATTAAAAACAAAAACTCAAAAGGTGAAAAAATGCGTATTTCTAAAGGTATAACATTAATCTGCGATTCAAAGGAACTTTCGGGCGTAAAAAAAATTGCGCTTAAGGTTTGCAAGGATATTCAGCTCGTATTCGGCGGTGAAACAGCGCTAAAAGAAACAGACACTCGTAAAGGCGATTCTTTTTCGGAAGAAGGAATTTATGTTGTTTTTGGAACAGCTCCGACTTCTCTTTTCTTTGAAAGAAATCTTGGCGCACAGAATATTAATAAACGCGAAGTTTATACTTTTACAGTAGAAAGCAACAGAATCATAATTTCCGGAAGTGATAAACGTGGTGCAATTTACGGACTTTTTCATCTTTCTGAATTACTTGGTGTGTCTCCGCTTGTAAACTGGTGCAATATTGCTCCTCAGAAAAAAAAGTTTGTTGACCTTGAAGAAGGTGTTTTTGTTTCTAAGGAACCTTCTGTCAAATACCGTGGATTTTTTATTAATGATGAATGGCCAGCCTTTGGAAACTGGGCGAATCACAATTTTGGCGGCGTAAATGCACAGATGTACGAAAATGTTTTTGAGCTTTTGCTTCGTCTTAAAGGAAATTATCTTTGGCCTGCAATGTGGGCAAGTCGTTTTAGCGATGATGGCCCGGATTTAAAAAATGCAGAGCTTGCAGATGAACTTGGTGTGATAATGGGTGCAAGCCATCATGAGCCATGTTGTCGTGCCGGAGAAGAATACCGCTATTTGCGTGGTCCTGATTCAATTTATGGAGACGCCTGGAATTTCCGTTCAAACGAGCAGGGAATTACAAAATTCTGGGAGGACGGTCTTAAGCGCAACGGAAAATTTGAAAATGTAATTACTGTAGGAATGCGTGGCGAAGCAGATACTGCAATCATGAAAAACGCAACTCTTGCAGATAATATCAATTTGCTTAGAGATGTTCTTAAAACTCAGAATCGTCTTATCCGCGAATATGTAAATGAAGATGTAATGAAGGTGCCAAGAATGCTTGCCCTTTATAAAGAGGTTGAGCCTTATTTCTATGGAGATAAACGAACAAAGGGTCTTATGGACGATCCGGAACTGGAAGGCGTAACTCTTATGCTTTGTGATGATAATCATGGAAATCTTCGTACAGTTCCGACAGAAAAAATGCGTGCCCATAACGGCGGCTACGGAATGTACTATCATTTTGATTATCATGGCTGGCCATTTAGTTATGAATGGCTCAATACAAATTATCTTCCAAAGGTAAAGGAGCAGATGACAGCTGCGTACGAGTTTGGAATCCGCGAGCTTTGGATTGTAAATGTGGGCGATATCATGACAAATGAATTCCCGCTTTCATATTTTCTTGATCTTGCTTATGATTACGAAAAATTCAGCGACCTTTCTTATACAACTCAAAAATATACTCATGAATGGATAGACAGGCAGTTTGACGGTTTTACAGCTGAACAGAAAAAATCAATCAACTTTATTCTTGAAAATTATACAAAGCTTGCAAATATGCGTCGTACTGAATGCATCTGGAGCAATACTTATAGTCCTGTTAATTTTTCGGAAGGGGAGAGAATCCTTTCTCAGACTCAGGCTGTAATTGATGCGGCTGTTAAACTTAAGGAAGAAGTTCCTAAAAAGCTTTATCCGGGATTCTTTGCCCAGGTTTATTTCCCTGCTGTTGGTACAATGAATGTTTTAAAAATGCAGCTGCTTAATGGCAAAAACCAATGGTGCGCTTCTTACAATATGCTTGCTGCAAATGTTTATGCGCAGCAGGTGCTTGAATGTCTTGATTTTGACAAGGCTCTTGTAGATGAATGCGATAAGGTTGATGGCGGCCGCTGGTATGGAATGGGCTGGTCAGAACATTTTGGTTTTATTCACTGGAACGAAGAAGAAAACAAATATCCTGTTCTTGCAAATGTTCCGGGTACGCGAAAAGGAAGACTTTGTGCCTGGGTAGAAGGTTCTGGAGTTGTAACAAGCGGAAATGACTGGACAAAGCGTGTCCTTGTTTGTGACGGTTTTAAAAATCCGGATGTAAATCAGGTACGTATTTTTGTTGCAAGCGCCTGCAAAAAAATGGTTCCTTATGAAATCAAAATTCAACAGGACTGGCTTTCTTATTCTGTGAAAAAAGACAGAGCTGCTCTGCTTGATGTAATCACGCTTAAAGTAGACAGAGAAAAGCTTAAGAAAAGTGACCAGAAAAATCAGATGCTCGAAATTACTGCAGATGGTGGTCACGGCTGCCGTATGCATATTGTTGTAAAAATCGATGCAGAAGTTCCAAACTGTTATTACGAAAAGGGAACCTTTATTCAGACAACAGATTATATTTCTATGGAAGCTGCTCATTTTGTCAGTAAAGGTAACGGTCTTTGGAAAAATGAACCTGCCGGCTTTGAAGAATTGCCGGGTTATGGAAAAACTCTTTCTGCCGTAAAAGCATTCCCTGTTATTGCAGAATATCCAAAAGGCAAAAATGCTCCTTACGTAGAGTACAGGTTTGTCTGCCGCCAGAACGAAATTATGCAGTTTGATTTTTATCTTAATCCTTCGAACCCTGCTTATAAAGATAATAAGCTTGCTTTTGTTGCCGAAATAAATGACGAAAAGCTGTACAAGGATGTTGTAGATTCAAAAGCATTTGCTGTAGGAGACAATCAGGAGCCATGGGGAAATGATATTACAAATAATATCCGAATATGCTCTGTTTTTGCAGATTGCCGCGAAGGTATGAATATTTTAAGATTCTATCCGGTAACGCCAAATATTGTTCTTGAAAAAATTGTGCTTCACAAGGCAAATGAACCGTTCCCGTATTCATATCTTGGTGCTCCGGAAACATTCAGATTGTAAAGTCAGACTGTAAATTATTTTTTTGCGACAATTATCATAGTGCGAAGCTTCTCGTCATACGGTGAAAAATCAAAATCGCCGTAAACTTTAGCCTGTGAAAAACCGCAATCAATAAGACGACTGCATAAATCCTGTGCAGAATAAAGTCTCTGTACAAATTCGTGCTCAATTTTATGACCATTGTCATCTGTAAGAATCCATTTTGAACGGAGTCCTTCCCATGCGCCTTCAACTGTAAATTCTGTATTTACATGCCAGCCGGCTCTGTCAAAGGATTCTCCTTTTGTAAAATACATAATGGCACTTTCGCGGCTTGTGCATTCAATAATAAACGTTCCGCCGTCCTTAAGCGCAGCAGCAATATTTTTTAAGATAAGCATGTCTTCTTCAATCGTATCGCAATAACCAAAGGAGGTATAAAGACTTACAGCACAGTCATATTTTTTTTCTGTTGTAAAACTTCGTAAGTCGGCTTTTATAAGGTTTAAAGGAACTCCTTCTGCCTGTGCACTGTCAGCAGCTGCATCAAGTTCTGCCTGAATTATATCTACACCAGTAACATCAAGTCCTAAGAGTGCAAGCTCTACGCTTATTCTTCCAAGTCCACAGCCTGCATCAAGCACTGAATTCCCCTTTTTTAAACCTGCAATTTTTTGTACATAGCGTGCAACATCAGGTGCTTCTGCCCAACGTGCATCATCAAACATAATTGGAGCAAAGGTAATCCAGAAGTTATCTTTTTCAAACCATTCTTTTTTCTGCTGCATATTTCCGTTCTTATTATATTTCTTATTATTTTAATTCCTCTGCAGCAGCACGACTTCGTTTTGCAAGCTCGTCTTGATTTACTGCAGTAAAAATTTCGGCTGAATGTGTAAAGGCTTCTATAGCCCGTTCTTTTTCGCTCGAAGTAGAGGAGCCCTTAGCAAGAATTAAGCCGGTCGCATAATAATCTGTTCCAAGTGCAAGAGAATTTTCTGCTGCGCGGTCATAATAAACTGCCTGTTCCATTGCCTGAAGTGCACTATCTTTATTTCCTGCAAGTGAGCGAGCCTGTGCAGCCTTGTACCAGCAGATTCCAATTTCCGAAAGATAACGGTTATCTGTAAAAGCCTTTGCAGCAGCAGAATATGATTTGTCTGCCTGTGTATAATTTTTCTGAAGCTTGTAGACATCACCTTCTACAAGAATAAACTGCGCTTCATAATAAGCATCGCCTTTTACTCCTTTTTTGTTTTCTTCCAGTTTTGAAAGAAGAGAACCTGTGCTTATTCCTTCAACGCCTTCGTTAGCCTGGGCTACATCAACACGAACCTGACTAAGTGCTACAACAGCCTGTTGCTTTTTTGGATCTGCGCAGTTTTTTACAAAGCTCTGTGCAAAATTAATATATTGCTTTGCTGTTTCAAGCTGCGGTGGGTTCTGCGAAAGGGCTAGACTGCAGCGGGCAAGAGAAGCGGCTGTAAGTAAATCATAATTGTCTATAGACATTGCCTGATTTTCTGCGGCAGAAAGAAAGAAGCCTGCCTTTTCATAATCACCTGTAAGAATGCAACTGTTTGCCGATTCAATCATTTCGGAGGCAGAAGAATAAATTGTCGAAATCTGCATTGAACGTTTTGGGGCAGAAGAACAGGAAATGACAAAGAATAGAACTGTAATCAGAAGGAGAGATTGTCGTGCCAAACCAGATAATGACAAATGTGCTTTCATTAGAAATTCTCCTCCCTTAGCTTAGGTGTTGCATTCTGCTGTTCAGTTCTTTCCGGTACTCCGTTTTTAAGCAGAGGATTATTCTTCAAGCCTGTCATTACATCCTGAACCTGTTTAAGCAGTGTTTGAATCTGAGCCATAAGAATAGAAACCTGTGGCATTTCGCTGTCAAGAGAACCAGAGATTCCGTTCAAATCCTGAATTGTTGTATCAATTGCTGCGTAAAGCTTGTCAAAGGTGCCTTTGCTTTCTTCTGTTTCAAGCAGCTTTGGAATAAGTCCCTGAGGATCGCTCGTAAGATTATTAACATCACCCAGGATTGCATTAAGCGAATCAACAGACTTACCAAGATCATCAATAATATTTGCAATTGGAATTGAATCGTCTCCGGACAAAAGTGCAGAAACCTGTTTAAGAATTGTATTGATTTCATTAACTGTTTGTGCAAGAGGAAGCTGTTCGTTTCCTGCAATAAGCTGCGTAATTTCCTGAACAAGCTCGTCAATATGATTTACAAGGCTTGTTGCCGAACCAATAATAGTATTAAGTGTATCGTTCGATTCCGGAATAACAACCTTTCCTGATTTTATAAGCTCCTGTGCTTCTGCTGTTGCTTTTTCCGGAATATAAGAGTCATCTTCAATAATTTTTCTTCCTGCTCCCTGATAGAAAATCAAAGAAGAGCCAAGACCAATCGGACTTACAGAAAGTTCTACAATAGAACCTTCGGTAACGCGGTCGATATATTCATCAAGAACATAAAAGCGAACTTCAACAGAGTCATCATCAAGAAGGCTGATTTTTTTTACTTTACCAATTCCAAAGCCCTTGTATTGTAGCGACATACCTTCGCTTACACTGCTGGCCGAAGCAACCTTTGAATAATAATAATGCTTCTTTACAAACCACTTTTGGGTAGAAAGAATAAAGAACGTAATAAAAATAAGAGCGGCAATTGCAAAAATACTAAGGGCGCCAACAATCTGGTCGGCATACTTTATTTTAAATTTCATCGTAATCCTCTTGGAACGAATCGTGTAATAAAATCTTATCAATGATTGTTCCGTTTGCAAAGTAATATTTATCGTTTTCGAATGTATTTATAAATTCGTTATCGTGGCTTACATAAACAAGAGTTTTTCCGTTGGCTCTGAATTCCTTTAGAATCGAAATAAAAAGTCCGGCTGTTTTTTCATCAAGAGATTCTGTCGGTTCATCAAGAAAAAGAATTTCGGGGTCGCAGATAAGTGCGCGTGCAAATGCAATTCGCTTCTGTTCACCAGCCGAAAGGGCAACAGGCCTTAATGTAAGTGGTTTTGAAAATTCAACAATTTTTGTTATTTCTTTTATTCTTGCATCAATTAATTCGGGTGTGTAATTCGGGTAATGAAGCTTAAGTGGCAGTTCAAGATTCTGATAAAGATTCTGATTTGCCCAGAGTGCAGAATTCTGAAACATAAAGGCGGAATTTTTCCTGAAGTTAAGATTCTGCTTTCTGTTCATTTTTGCAATGTTTTCGCCGTTATAAGAAACTGTTCCGCCTGTAGGAACAACAACTCCTGAAAGCAATTTTAGCGCTGTAGATTTTCCACCACCAGGTGCTCCTAAGAATGCAGTAACAGACCCTTTTTCTATATTAAGCGAAATACTGTTTATTACCTGGGTGAGTTCATCATAAAAGCTTACATTCTTCATTTCTAAAAGCGCCATTTACTATCTCTCCATCGCCATCCTAAAAAATGTAAGTTATTACGGTAATAAACACGTAAGCAATAATCAAATAAACAAATGATTTTGAAACAGCCTTAAGACCCGCCATCGGGATTTCGGTAAAGGCGCGGCCTGTATTAAAGCCGTACAACGTTGCACAGCCGGAAATTATCATTCCAAAAACAATACTTTTTATATTAGAAATTGTGATTGCCTTAAACGACAGGGCAGTAAAAAGATTCTTAAAATATTCCGCAATACTTGTCGTAGAAATAAATTGAATTGCGAGGGATGGTACAATCAACCCGAAAATAGAAAAATAAAGATTCAGGAAAAATACTGAAAAAGTTACACCCAGAAAACGCGGGGCAGCAAGATGAATTATAGGGTCAATTCCAACAGAAATATAAGCTTCGATTTCCTGATTAACAACCATAGTACTAAGCTCTGTTGCAATTGCGGTTGCGGAACGGGCAGTAACAATAAAAGCAACAAGAAGCGGTCCTAATTCCTTTGTAACGATTATGACAAGCAGGTCGTAAGTCAGCTTTGCCTGCCCTAAAGAAGCAAGAAACGTTGTTCCCATAAAAACAACAGATGTTCCGATTACAATTGCAAGAATGGCACAGATAGGCAACGCTTCTACATAAGTAAAAAGCAGCTGCATTATAAGTATTTTTCGGGCTGTTCTTCCACGTGATGTAAACATGAGAGATGCAACAATAAGTCTGCCAAGATAACCAAGCGAATAGAGAAAGTTTGAAATCTTAAGACGAATGTGCTGGCCGAATTCTTTTACCATTTTTTAAACCTTTTTTTAATTATCGACAGAAAAACTTTTTTTCTGCAGATTATGGAAATTTTATATAATATATTATATAATACACAATTATTACAAAATAAAAAATACCTGTAAAAAATTCTATTCTTTTTTAAAGTTAAGATTTATAATAATAAGACACACTATTTTTTCATTCAGGAGATGATTTATGGCCGGAAGGGTTAGAGAAGTTATTACTGTTGATCCAGAAAAATGTACAGCATGTCATCGCTGTATTTCTGTTTGTCCTGCGAAAATGTGTAACGATGCCTCTGGAGATTATATTAAGGTAAATGCAGAGCTTTGTATTGGCTGCGGACGATGTATCAGCGCCTGTCATTTTGGTGCACGCGTAGGTATCGATGATTTTGATCAGTTTATGTCAGATTTAAAATCCGGAAAAAAGATGATTGCTATTGTTGCTCCTTCTTCTGTTGTTTCTTTCCGTGGCAGAATTCTTGAACTTAATACTTGGCTTAAATCAATTGGAATAGAAGCTGTATTTGATGTAAGCTTTGGTGCAGAACTCACTTCAAAATCTTATGTAGAATACATTAAAGCCAAAAATCCGGAGCTTGTAATTGCACAACCTTGTCCTGCTCTTGTTACCTTCTGTGAAATTTACCGTCCAAAGCTTCTTCCGTATCTTGCTCCTGCAGAAAGTCCTATGCTTCATACTATAAAAATGATTAAGCGCTACTATCCGCAGTATAAAAATCATAAGGTTGCTGTTATTTCTCCTTGTTATGCAAAACGCCGTGAATTTGATGAAACAGGTCTTGGTGATTACAACGTTACAATGAAGTCTCTTGGAAGTTATTTTAAGGAAAACGGCATAGATCTTGCAAAGCTTGCTAAAACTCCTTATGACAATCCTGAGGCAGAACGTGGAGTTACTTATTCTTCGCCTGGTGGACTTATGAAGACAACAGAACGCTTTATTCCAGGTGTTTCTGAGGTTACCAGAAAAATCGAAGGTCTTCCTGAAGTTGTAGAATATTTTGTTCATCTTGAACGCTCGCTTAATCAGAAAATTAAGCCTATTTATAAGCTTATAGATTGTCTTGGCTGCTGGCAGGGTTGTAACGGAGGGGCTGGTACTTGTACCGACGAAATGACTCTTGATGAAATGGAAGGTTTTGTTGAAAACCGCAAGAAAAACAATCAGGAAAAATTAAACACAACACCTCCAAATAAACGTGCTGCAGAAAAATTCAACAAAAAGCTTAATACTTACTGGGAAGAAGGTCTTTATGACCGTCATTATGTAGATAACAGTACAGCTTTTGCTGCAATGATTAAAAATCCTACACAGGAAGAAATTGAAGCTATTCATAAGAGTATGGGTAAGCTTACACATCGTGATATTCTTAACTGTGGTGCCTGCGGTTACAGGACCTGTGAACAGATGGCAGTTGCTATTTATAACGGTTTAAACAAACCGGAGCATTGTCACCATTACAAGGGCGTTGAACTTGTTAAAATTACCGGAAATCATAAGCAGGAACTTAAAAACGCAATCGAAAATGTTAAGAATACAAGTATTTCTCAGCTTGCCGAAAGCGATAGTGATGTTCAGGCAATCGAAAAAGTATCAGAAGAAATGGTAAACAGTGTAAATACTTCTTCTGCTGCTATTGAAAACATGGTTACAAGTATTCAGTCAATCAACTCAATTCTTAATGCAAACTCTGGTTCTATGATTGCTTTGAATGATGCTACAAAGACTGGTAAAGTCAGCGTAGAAGAAATTACAGTTCTTGTAGGCGAAATCGAAAAGAGTTCAAACGGACTTAGCGAAATGTCTACTGTAATCCAGCAGATTGCTTCTCAGACAAACCTTCTTGCTATGAATGCCGCAATTGAGGCTGCTCATGCCGGTGAGTTTGGAAAGGGCTTCTCTGTAGTTGCCGACGAAATCCGAAAGCTTGCCGAAAGCTCTGGTAAGGAAGCTAAACAGATTAGTGATGTACTTAAGAAGGTTAAATCGCTTATCGATTCTACATTCTCTAAGACAGTTTCCGTTAAGCAGGATATTGATAATATTGTTTCTCTTGCCGACGAAGTTTCTTCACAGGAAGCAGTTGTAAAATCATCTGTTTCTAAGCAGAGCGATGGAAGTCAGCAGCTTATGGAATCTTTGCAGATGATGCGTGCTAATACTCAGAGTGTAAATGTCGCTGTAGAAAAGCTAAGAAAAACAACGCAATCCGTAAAGACGGCAATTCAGGAAATCAGTCTGGATATCTAGTATTATGGCAAAAAAATCTAAGAAATCAGCCGCAGGGTCTAAAAGAAAAAAGGCAAAATTAAGAAAGACCCTGTCGGTTGTTATATCCATTATAGTTTTAGTGCTTGCAATTATCTGGTATTTTGGTGGCAAGCCTGTTGTAGAAATTGGTGCCGAAGGTGTTACTCTTGTTCAGACCGAAGAGCCTCTTGCTGCACATATTCCGGAAATCCTTAGTGGAGAATATCCGCCGGAGGTAGAATACGCAGAAGGGCAGGGAATCCCGTCACCGGCTGAACCAAAGCCTGTTCAAAAATCTGTGGCTTCTGAGCCGGAGTCTGGGGCTCCTGAAGTTCGACAAGCCCAGCAGCCTCAGAGCGAAGGAAAAAAGAATCCCTCTGCCAACCGCAATATTTCATCTTCTTCTGCCGATCTAGGATATTCAGAAAATGACCCGCTCTTTTTTGGAAATCCTACAGATGCTCTTGCAGATACCTCCCTCAATTCAAATTATCTGATGATAAAGCCTCAGTTTACGCTTTCTTATAATACTCAGACACTTGGACCTAACTGGGTTGCCTGGCATCTTGATTCGCAAAATATGGGAGAAGCAGACCGTTCTGATGATTTCAGGCCAGATACAGAGCTTCCTGCCGAATGGTATGCTGTAAAAAAAGCAGATTATCAATATAACAAATACGGCTTTGACCGTGGTCATGTCTGTCCTTCTGCAGACCGCACAGCTACAAAAGAAGATAATTCAATGACTTTTCTCATGACAAATATGGTTCCGCAGACTCCCGACAATAATCGAGTAATCTGGATGCATTTTGAAAACTTTGAACGCGAACTTGTAAAGGCCGGAAATGAAGTTTATATAATTGCGGGGCCGCATGGAACAGGTGGAACTACACCAAAAGGCACGTTTGACAATATTCCAATTACGCTTAAAAGTGGTGATGTGCTTTATATGAATGTTCCTGCCTATACCTGGAAGGTGCTTATTGCAATTCCAGACGGCACAGACGACCTGGATCGCATAGATTCAAGTGCAACTGTAATTGCTATAAATGTTCCGAATCAGACAGGAATGCAGAAAACAGGAGACTGGGAGCAGTTTCTCTGTTCAATTGATGATATAGAAGCCATGACCGGCTACGACTTTTTCGAGCTTCTTCCTGATGATGTGGAAGATTCCTTAGAAAGAAGCGTTTATAATCCATAAAAATTTTCACCAGAGGGTTCAAATGATAAAGCTTTTAGCACGAATTTTTATAAAAGACCATACAAATTACACAGACGAACATGTTCGCAGTCAGTACGGTATTTTATGCGGAAGCTTCGGTATTTTTCTGAATGCTGTTCTTTTTGCCTTTAAGTTTATTTTTGGAACGCTGGCTGCTTCTGTTGCAATGGTTGCCGATGCTTTTAATAACCTTTCTGATGCCGCTTCTTCTTTCGTTCAGATTCTTGGCTTTAAGCTTTCATCTAAAAAGCCCGACCCGGATCATCCTTTCGGTCACGGCAGAATTGAATATATTTCGGGGCTTATAGTTTCTTTTATCATTCTTTATATGGGTGTTGCGCTTGTAAGAAATTCTGTCCTTTCTATAATTCATAGGGAATCACTTGAAACAAGTGCAGCTTCAATTATAGTCATGGTTGTTTCAGTTCTGGTAAAATTTTACATGTATCTTTACAACCATCTTATTTCAAAGAAAATTAATTCTGTTGCAATGGAGGTTGTTGCAAAGGATAGCCTTAATGATGTAATTTCGACAGCCGTTGTAATTGCCGCTCTTATAGGAAGTCGTTTTACAACTTTACCGCTTGATGGAATTGGCGGTGTAGTTGTTGGTGTTTTCATTCTTAAAACTGGCTTTGAGGCTGCAAAAGATACAATTGCGCCGCTGCTTGGTACAGCTCCTTCTGCAGAGTTTGTAAATCAAATTGAAGAAGAGCTTATGAAGCACAAGCCGATTGTAGGAATGCACGATTTAATTGTTCACGATTATGGTCCCGGACGATTGATGATTTCGCTTCATGCAGAGGTTCCGGGCAATCTTAATATCTTTAGTCTTCATGATGTAATTGATATTGCGGAATATGATATTTCCAGACGGTTCGGCTGTCAGGTTGTTATTCATATGGATCCTGTCGATACCGAAAATAAGCGTCTTTCCGAATTAAAGTCTGTGCTTTTGGAAGAGATTGTGAAAATCAATCCAGAATTAAAGGTTCATGATGTGCGCATGGTTCCCGGTGATACACATACAAATCTGATTTTTGATGTTGTAAAGCCTTTTTCCTGCTTTTTGACTGATGAACAGCTTAAGCTTGCAATTCATAATGCGGTGAATGGGCGCTGTCCTGATGTTTTCTGCGCAATTACAGTAGATCAGCCGTTTGTGAAATAAAAAATACAATTAGTGACAGGATTTTGCTGACAACGCGCGAACAGGACGAAGATGACGTTCGCGCGCCGCCATCAAAATCCTGTCACCTATGTCTTTTTATTGTCAAATATCTAAAGATAATTCCATTTTCCTCATGAACTGCTTCAACTTCTTGTGTCCATTCTTCGTTTAGTTCCGGGAAAAAAACGTCGCCTTCAAAATCTGCTTCAATTTCGGTGGCATAAATTTTGTCGGCATAGGGAAGGGCCTGTTCGTAAATGCTGCCGCCACCTGCAATAAGTATTTCATTCTGTCCTTGAGCTTTGCAAAAATCTATTGCTTCTTCTAAAGAGGCTTTTACTATTAAATTGTCATTGTGAGGAGCGAACGAAGTGAGCGACGAATCAATCTGTGTATGTGAAACTACCACCAGTTTACAATAGGGCAGCGGTTTCCCAATTTCATCATAAGACTTTCGCCCCATAATTACATATTTTCCATTGCAGATTGCTTTAAAACGATTGCGCTCAGAAGAAAGCTTCCATGGAATTTTCCCCTGAGCACCAATCACTCGATTATTTTTTGTGTATGCAACTAAAAGGCTTATCATATAACCTTATTATGCTTCAACTTCTACTAAAGTTGCAACCCTCTGTGGCTGTGCATATACACTTCTTGCATTTTTATAAGGATTTTTAAAATTCTGAATCTGAGCACGAATACTTTCAATATGTCCACGAAGCAGATCTCTGTTGATTTCATTCTGTTTAAGAACCTTGCTCTGAAGGTCATTAAGTTCATTCTGAATCTTATTTATGGAAAGTTCTTCATCTGTATGTGCCATTGGAACAGAAGCCTTGTACATTTTTGCCATAGGAATAATAACCTTCTGGAGGTTTGCAATATTCTTTACAACCTGCTGTTCAAGCTCTGTATGTGCAATCAGTGTTTCTGGATTTTCAGAAGTAATAGAATTCTGCTGTTTTTCAAGAACTGTAAGATATTCCTGAAATTTATTTCTCTGCTGCTCTAAAAGTCCTCTGAATTTTCTTAGTAATGCAACTCTTTCTTCTAATTCCTGTTGTGTGATTTCTTCCATATTCATTCCCCTTATCCCTGAATATTAAGTGCATTCTGCACGGTTGCAGCCGGTGCATTTGCAACGCTGTTTGCTACCTGTCTCCAGCTGTCAGCAAGGTCTTTTACCATTTTAAGAACAAATTCAAGCTTTTCCTTGTTATGAGATATGTTTGCTGCAAGCAATTCTTCGTTAAAGAACACGTAAAGTGACATAAGATTGCGTGCAATGTCCCCACCTTTTTCCATATCAAGCGAAACCTGAAGCTCTGTAATAATAGCCTGAGCTTTTTGAATGCAGATTCCGTATTTTTCAATATTTCCAGGAGCGATTTTTCCGTTATTTTCTATATAAGTAGCAGCAGTTGTAAGCTGTTTGATAATTCCTTCATAAAGCAACACAACCAATCGTCCCTGACTTGCTGTATTGATGTTAGTTTTCTGATAAGCAGTATAAGCGTTAGAATATCCCATAGGTCTACCTCCTGTCCTATATCCCTCTTACATTCTCGGTATTTAAAAAACGAACTTTAGGGAAAATTACAAAAAATATTAATAAAATAACATCAAAAGAAAGTATCGATCTGGAATTATAAAGATATAATTTTTTTTTATAATGACAATTTCACATAATATTAGTATATTTATAATAGTAGGATTTTTTATTATGGCTGACGAAAAAAGAGAAAACGATAACGAAAATAAAGGTGATGAAAACGATCCGTACAAATTCTTCAAATTTGCGGGTCCTGTGAACAATGATGACGACAAAGATAAGGATAAAAGGAACAAAAAAAAGCCTAAGATTTCCTTCTTTACTATTTTATTGATTCTTTTCTGTGGTTTTGCAATTATAGATATTTTCTTTGTTTCAAAAAACGACAATCTTATTCCTTATTCGGAATTCCGCGATAAGGTTGCTAATGGTCAGATTGTTTCTGTAGAAATTGGTGAAAATTACATTACAGGATACGGCTCAGCTTCGCAGTTAAGCGCTACTTCGGAAAAAGGAATTCAGGTTTTTGCTTCAAAGGCTACAAGAACCGGTCCTCAGTACAAGACTGCTGCTGTTTTAATGCAGAGCTTTATTGATTTACTTGATGAAAAGGGTGTTCCTTATAAATTCGTAGTTAAATCAAATAGTATTATCTGGCAGCTTCTTGGCAGCGTTATTATTCCAATAGGCTTTCTTGTTTTAATTTACTTTTTGTTTTTCCGCAAAATGGGTGGCGGTTCTAATGGTGGCGGTATTGGAAGTATTTTCAATGTCGGCGCTTCCCGTGCAAAGGTTGTAGAAGAAGGAAAAATCAAGACTCGTTTCTCTGATGTTGCCGGTGTTGATGAAGCAAAGGAAGAGCTTGTAGAAGTTGTAGATTTCCTTAAAACTCCAAAAAAATATACAGATATTGGTGGAAAGATTCCAAAGGGTGTTTTGCTTGTTGGTGATCCTGGAACCGGTAAAACACTTTTAGCCCGCGCTGTTGCAGGTGAAGCAGGAGTTCCTTTCTTCAGC
>JAGCTZ010000128.1 GCA_017963165.1 Treponema sp. | reverse complement strand
GCAGAGTCAATCAAGTTTTTTGACGAGCTTGACCTTACTGAAAGCGAAGCCCAGATTGCAACTCAGGTTCTTAAAGAAATCCGTGCCCGTCTGCGCTTCCTTCGCGATGTAGGCCTTGACTACCTTACCATGGAACGCTCTGCAGAAAGTCTTTCCGGTGGAGAAGCCCAGCGAATCCGTCTTGCAACCCAGATTGGTTCTGCCCTTTGCGGTGTAATGTACATTCTGGACGAGCCAAGTATCGGACTTCACCAGCGCGACAACCAGCGCCTAATAGACACTTTGCTTAACCTGCGAGACAACGGCAACACAGTAATAGTTGTAGAACACGATGAACAGACCCTGCGCACTGCCGACTACCTCATAGACCTTGGCCCAGGAGCAGGTGTAAACGGTGGTAAAGTTGTAGCAGCGGGAACTCCAGACGAAGTTGCAAAAGTAAAAGAAAGCCTTACCGGTCAGTACTTAGCCGGAACCCTGCGCATGGATATTCCAACCAAACGCCGCCCGGGAAACGGCAGCTTTATTCAGATAAATAACGCCCGCGAGCACAACCTAAAAGGCATAGATATAAAAATCCCGCTTGGAACCTTTACCTGTATAACAGGTGTAAGCGGCAGCGGTAAATCCACCCTTATGAGCGACATTTTGTACCCGGCTGTAAGCAACAAGATTATGCGCACCAACTATCCTGTAGGAGCCTGCGACGGCGTAGACGGAATGGAGGCTATAGACAAGGTAATCAATATTGACCAGTCGCCAATTGGCCGCAGCCCACGCAGTAACCCTGCAACTTACGTAGGCGTATTCGATGCAATCCGTGACCTTTTCGCAAGCCTGCCGGAATCCAAAGCCCGCGGCTACCAGAAGGGAAGATTCAGTTTTAACGTAAAGGGTGGTCGCTGCGAAAACTGTCAGGGTGCCGGTGAAATTGTAATAGAAATGAACTTCCTCCCCGACGTATACATTCAGTGCGAAGTCTGTGGCGGAAAACGTTTTAATCACGAAACTCTTGAAGTTGAATACAAAGGAAAATCAATAAACGACGTTCTCAATATGAGCATTGATGAAGCCTGCGATTTCTTCCAGAGTATTCCTCATATATATAGAAAGATTGCAACACTCCAGTCAGTTGGTCTCGGCTATATTCAGCTTGGACAGAATGCCCTGACTCTCAGCGGTGGCGAGGCTCAGCGTGTAAAACTTGCAAACGAACTTGCTCGCCCAGCCACAAGCAAAACTCTTTATATTCTGGATGAACCAACAACAGGCCTTCACTTTGCAGATGTTAAACAGCTTATGGCAGTAATCCAGCGCCTTGTAGATAACGGCAACACTGTTGTAATGATTGAACATAACCTTGACGTAATAAAGCAGTGTGATTATATAATAGACTTAGGACCGGAAGGCGGTAACAAGGGCGGAACCTTAGTAACCTGCGGTACCCCGGAAGAAGTTGCTGAATGCAAGGAAAGTTACACCGGCGAATTTTTGCAAGCCCTTCGACAGGCTCAGGGACCACATACAGCTAATGGACCACATACAGCGAATGAACCACAGGAATAATAGTGAACATGTTGAAAAGACATATTTTTTATAAACAACTTTTTTTTCTCTCTCTTTTCATTCTAATAGGTATGTCTTTTCTTCATGCCCAATCAAATTCCTCTGAAGTTACCACAATCACAATTACAAATGCCCGCCAGACAACTTACGAAAAAGATGAAAAAAATGATCAGGATTCAATTATTCTGGAAGGTGGCGTTGAAATTTCTGTAAAAAAAGGAAACTCTGTTTCAGAAATCAAAGCCGACAAGGTAACATATGACCGTAAAACAGAAATGCTTTATGCCGAAGGCGATGTAGAAATCCAAACGAAGGGTTCATCAGCCGGTGGGGAAAAAACAACTGCAAGCTCTCTGCTTATGAATACGTCAACGCTCGAAGGTATTTTTGATGACGGACGGGTAGTTCAGACAAAAAGTGATGCACTTAATCTTCCTTCCGGCTCTACACTCATAGTTTTTTCGGATATTTTTGGAAAAAGCGAAAACAATACAATTGCATTTAAAAACTCAAGCTTAACCTTTTGTGATGAAGAAGATCCACACTGGCATATTGATGCATCCCGAACCTGGCTGCTGCCCGGCGGCGAGTTTGCCTTTTTAAATGCACTTCTTTATGTAGGTCCGGTTCCTGTTCTTTATTTTCCTGCTTTTTATTATCCAAAAGACGAGTTGATTTTTAATCCGGTATTCGGTTCAAAGCCACGCGAAGGAAAATACATACAAACTACTTTATATCTGAAAGGCAGAAAGCCGTTGAGCAGTTCCAGTTCATCAAGCTCTTCCAGTTCATCAAGTAAGGACGATTCTTCTACAGAAGAGTCTCTTAAGGCTGTTTATAATTTTATGAAGCCGACTGAATTAAAAGAGCAGGAAAGACAGGGACTTATACTTCATAATCTTGATGACAGTTATAAAGGCGATACTTCTTCTTACATAAAGCTTTTAGCCGACTGGTACACGAATCTTGGTGTAATGGTGGGACTAGACGGTAAACTTAAACCTTCAAAGGATTATATAACAAGTCTGAATTTTAATACTATGCTAGGCTTTAGTAATACAGTTTTTAGTAATTCAGGTGTTTATTCTTCTATTTCAAAATCTGGAATTTCATATTACGACAAATCAAACTTTTTAGGCTTAAAACTGCCTTTCCGTTACGGTGCAAATCTTGATTTTACGCTTTCTAAGCCATTTAAAATTTCTGTTGCACTTCCAATTTATTCCGATCCATATTTTAACAGCGATTTTAAATCACGCGAAGAATCTATGGAATGGATTTCGTATCTTATTGATATGAGTAATGATACTAATGAAACAGGTTCTTCTTCTTCAAGTACAGTAAGCAGCCTTGAATGGAAGCTTGATGCATCATATTCACCAAAACTTCCTTCTAGAATAAAGCCATATATTAATTCGCTTTCATTATCACTTAAATCTTCAATTTATATCAATTCACTTTCAAATGATTTGTCAGGTGATTCGCGCGCCGCTGCTAATGATGGATGGATAACCTCTTCTCCAGAGCGTTCTTTCTATTATCCAAGCCAGATTACCCCGGCAAAAGCTACAGCAAATTTCAGCGGAACGCTTTTTCAATGGCCGCTCAAACAGGTTTCTTCTGATACAAAGAAAACAGATTATAAGGTTGCGTTATCAAAGCCCGATGAACTCAAAACTGAATCTCAACTAAAGTCAGAAGCCGAAGCAAGGGAAAAGGAACTAAAAGAAAAAGAACAGGCAGAAAATAAATCAGAAAATCAGGCAGAAACTAAATCCGAAAACGCTGCTGGTTCAAATAATAAAACTACAGAACAGAAAAAAGAAGAAATAAAGCTTCCGCAACCAGTACTTCCTGCACTTGATACATCAAATCTGTCTGCAACAACAATTTCGGGGCTTACATACAAGCTTGATTACAGTGTAAATTCGAGTATCGAAACTCAGATTGCCTATAGTTCAACTGATAAAGATGGAAGTAGATATCTGAAAACTCCCGAAGATTTTGAATGGAGTAAAATTCAGTCATCAATGTATACAATAAAAGTTCCTGTTTCGCTCAACAGTAATCTTGGATACGGCGGCAGCTTCTTTTCTATGAAAAATACACTTTCTTATGATCCTTTGTGGCAGAATCACCCGAACACAGACGGTTTTACAGAAAAAAAGGAAAAAGAAACTATTGCTGCCGATTATAAGGCACAGACAAGAAACCTTACCAATTCAAATTCAATAAGCTTTAGACCGTTTGCCTATATTCCAGCTTTTTCTGATTCAGGTATTACCTGGAATAATACAATGAAGATTTTCAGAAAAAAGTTTACAGGTGATGCAGACAATATCAAGTGGGAAGAAAAATGGCTCGATTTTGATGATCCCGAAAGTATTACGGCCAATTCCCTTACTTTGACTTTGGGCATGAAGGAGTTAGATTCAAAATTCAAGCAGACGCTTACATTTTCTTCTACACTAAAACCTCTTACAGCAAAATATACAGGTTCCCTTAGTCTTGTTTTTCCTTATGTTACATTCAGTGTAAATACAGGTGTCTACGAAAAAAGCAAAACTGATTCAACTCTGCAATATAATCCGTTGCAGCAGTCGCTTTCTGTATCTCTGCTTGATTCAAAGCTTAAGTTTTCTGAATCCTTCAGCTATATTTATAATGATAATACAGAAAAAAAAGACAGTCATATTGATAGTCTTAAGTTTTCTTTGTCTTACAAGCAGCTTTCTATGTCCTTTAACTGCTCTTATACATATAAATATGATTTGTTTATAAATACGGCTAACGCTTCTGGGCAGAAAGGTTATGTTCAGCGAAAAGAAAAGGAATTTACACCTTATTCAGCTTCTTTATCATACAGTATTCCATCAAAAACTTATTACAGCTGGTTTAATAGAATTACCTGGACCCCGGGACTTAGTACAAATCTTAATTATGATTTTATAAAACCGACAAACAGTTATTTCCAGATTTCTCCGTCGCTTACCTTTAATATAAATAAATTCTTTAAGCTTACATTCTCTGCAACAACAAGAAACTCTTATCTATACTGGTATTTTAAGGATGAAGGAAAATTTGCATCCGATTCCTATTACGGCAACAATTTTGCAACAAGATTCTTTACAGATCTTGTTCAGTCCTTTGGTTTTTACGGTGTAAACGGCTGGTGTTGGGAAAATGGTGCTTTCCAGAAGAACAGGGAAGCTTCCGGATTTAAGCTTAAATCTCTTAATATGACGTTGACACATGATCTTCATGATTGGGATTTTACAATGACCTGGCGTTTTGAACCTAAGATTGTTAAACAGAGTAACGGAAAACAAAGATATTCGTACGACCCATATATTGCAATTGGAATTGTATGGAACCCAATGCAGAGTATAAAGACAAATCTTACACATGAATACAAGCAGGCAGATGACGGTGCAATATGGGTATTGAAATAATGCTTGAATATAATGCACTTGCATTATAAAATAATATAAAGAGGATTTTTTGAGCGAATATACAATTGTCGTTCCGGATAATGATATTATTTCCTGCGTTTGCGGAACGAATGACAGCAATCTAAGACTCATAGAAGAAAGTCTGGGCGTATCTGTTTTTACGAGGGGAAACGAACTTTCTATTGATGCCAGCGATAAAGATGTATGCCAGAAATTTCAATTTATTATTGACCGTATTGTAGACGAAATAAATGACGGCGGACTGAACAGCGAAGATATAGTCATGTCTGTCCTTAATACACAAAAAAAAGTAAATGCAGATGAAATTTCTATAAGCGTTCCCGGTTCAATTAAAAAGATTTATCCTCGTACTCAACATCAGGCCGAATATATTAATCTTTTACAGACAAAGGATATGGTTTTCTGTACTGGTAGTGCAGGAAGCGGAAAAACATATCTTGCTGTTGCAGAAGCTTTGCGACAGGTGCTTTCTCATAAAAAGAATAAGCTTATTATTACAAGACCTGTAGTAGAAGCCGGGGAAAGCCTTGGATTTTTACCGGGCGACCTTGAACAGAAAATCAATCCGTATCTTAGACCTTTAAAGGATGCAATGGAAGCAATTATTTCTGTTGAAACTGTACGAAGACTTACAGAAGCAGGAATTATAGAAGTTGCTCCTCTTGCATATATGCGTGGACGCACTTTGAACAATGCCATAATCATTCTTGATGAAGCACAGAATACTACCTGTTCGCAGATGAAAATGTTCCTTACCAGAATGGGTGAAAATTCAAAAATGTTCATAACCGGCGATCCGACACAAACAGATCTTCCTAAAAAAACGCCTTCGGGACTGGTGCATTCAATTAGTATTTTGTATAAAATAGAAGATATAGGCTTTATGGAGCTTACGGCAGAAGATGTCGTAAGGAATCGATTAGTTAAAAAAATTGTAAGGGCTTATGAAAGTGAAAAACAATAAGAACAAAAACGGAGAAAAAAAGAATCCGGTTGCGGTTTTCTTTAAAAGTGCCGGACAGTATATAAAGGTAAAATATCCTTTTCTTATACTGTTCTTGTTAGGTTACGTTGCAGTTACCGCACTTGTTTTTGCAAAAATTACTACAAGCGAAACTGTAGCAAGTTTTTCAATAGATGATTTTGAAGTAGGGCAAATCTCTGATAGAACTATTATTGCCGAAAAAAATATTGCTGCAGATGATGCAAATCCTGTAACAATTACAGCCGGCGAAAAAATCATTAAAAAAGGCTTTGAAATTACAGAAGAGTCGTATGCAAAGCTTCAGAAAATGATTGCGTCTCCGCTTTATATTGACTACAGGGCTTTTGCAAACAAGATTCTTTATCTGCTTATTGTTTCTATAATGTATTACCTGCTTTTTTCTCTGCTTCCGTTCGGACGAAAAATAAAGCTTCAGGAACCTTTGCTTCAGGTAATATTCCTTTTAATAGTATTCTTTGCGGCTTGTTTTGGTTCTAAGCTTCCTTTATGTGCTACTCCGTATGCACTTTGTATGATAATTCCAGCAAGCCTTTTTGCAATGATTATTACAATCTTGTATGGACAAAGTTCTGCTGTGCTTTTTTCTTTTGTAATGGCCTTTGCTGTTCTTGGCTCTGGAAACTGGGAGATTGTTCCATTCCTGTTTACACTTGCTTCGGCTCTTACATCTGTTGCTATTGTCCGTAAGGTAGAGCGACGAATAGATCTTGTATTTTCTGCAATTATCCTTGCTTTATGCGATTTAGTTTTCTTTGTACTTCTTATAGTGATTTTCAACGAAACCTTTACCGCAAATGCAAAATTATTTATAGGTATTCTTTGTAACGGCTTCCTTTCCGGTATCCTTACACTTGGACTTCTTACTCCGCTTGAATATATGCTTAATACAGCTTCTGTTTTCCGTCTTATGGATTTAAGTGATACAAATGCAGCTCTTCTTAAGAAAATGTGTATTACAGCAAGCGGAACGTATCAGCATTCAATGATGGTTGCCCAGCTTGCAGAATTTGCCTGCCGCGAAATTGGAGCTAATCCTCTTATTGCACGTGTTGGTGGTTATTATCATGATATAGGTAAGATGGAGCAGAGTGAATACTTTGTAGAAAATCAGCAGGGTGAATCTGAACGAAGAAATGATATAAATCCTACACTTTATACGACAATTATCAGAAGCCATGTAAAGAAAGGAGTAGAAAAAGCTCGTCAGATGCATCTTCCTCAGGTAATTATTGATATAATTGCAGAGCATCACGGAAACAGTGTCATTCAGTATTTTTATAATGAAGCAAAAGAAAAGGATCCGACACTTTCTCCGGAAGATTTTGCTTATCCGGGAACACCTCCTTCAACTATAGAAAGTGGTGTTGTAATGCTTGCCGATACAGTCGAAGCTGCCTGTCATACGCTTAAAAATCCTTCTATTCCTCGTCTTGAAAGCTTTATAACAACATTGATTAATTCAAAAATTGAGCATCATCAGCTTGATAATTGTGATTTGACTTACCGTGATATTACAAAAATAAAAGAAGCTTTTGTTCAGATTCTGGCAGGCTTTTATCACAGCCGTATTGAATATCCCGATCAGCAGGATCCTGATGCGCAGAATCAGAATAAGCAGAACGGTGCTGGTGTACAGAAAGAAGTGCAAAAAGAACCTGCCAGAGATGCTTCAAAAGAAAAGCCTGCAGCAAAACCGGTATCAAAGCCTGTCGTAAAGCAGAAAAAGGTAGAATCATAAATGGCAAACAGAATATATGTGTCGACTTATGACGGAATAAACGAACCAGACTGGCTCGAAAATGCAGAGCACTTTGTTGCAAAAGCAGCAGAGGAGCTTGGTTACAGCGGTCAGGAAATCTCAATTCTTTTTTGCGGCGACAGTTATATTCAGGAGCTCAATAAGCTTTACCGTAATATTGATGCACCTACAGATGTTCTTTCGTTTGAAAATGACGAAGAATATGAAGACGAAGAGGGCAGCTGGAAATGTGTCGGCGACATAGTAATTAGTCTTGATACATTGCCTGTAAATGCCGAATATTTTAATGAGGATAAAAACGCAGAGCTTAAGCGGCTTTTAGTACACGGTCTGCTTCATCTTAATGGAATGGATCATGGCGAAGAACATATACAAAAGGGCGTTGCACCTGTATGCCAGATGCTTGTTCTGCAGGAAACTATATTAGAAAAACTAAAGGATGAAATTATTATAAAATGAGTTTTTTTGGTCGTAAGAAGAAAAATCAAAATAAAGCTGCTGATGAAAATGATATAATAGAGCAGAAAATTCTCAATGAAGAAAAAAAAGATATGATTCAGGGAGTAGAGGATCTGTCTATTACTTCTGTAAAGGAAGTTATGGTTCCCCGTATAGACGTTGATTTTATTTCTTCTGATACACCTAAAGATGAACTTGTAACAAAAATAATTGCGAGTGGTCATTCACGTTTTCCTGTTTATACAGATTCTATTGATAATGTTGTTGGTGTCCTTTATGTAAAGGATCTGCTTAAGTCCTTTGCAGAAAACCAGGCTGTAGATCTACTTAAAATTATAAGAAAGCCATATTTTGTTCCTGAAAGCAAACGAATTGACTCTCTGCTTAGGGAATTTAAACGTCATCACCTTCATATTGCAATGGCAATTGATGAATATGGTGGAATCTCTGGTATTGTTACAATGGAAGATATTATTGAAGAAATTGTAGGCGATATTCAGGATGAATTTGATAAAGAGCGCGAGGATATCATTACAATTAATGAAAATGTATGGCTTTGTGATGCCCGTGTAGATCTGGATGATTTAAACGAAACTATTGGCGCTCAGTTCCCTAACGAAGATTTTGATTCTCTGGGCGGTTTTGTTTTTGATTTATTCGGAAAGGTTCCTGTAAAATATGAAAAATCTTCATGGAATAACTATGATTTTATAGTTCAGGACATGGAAGGTCATAGAATAAACGTTATCAAGGTAATTAGAAATAATGAAGATGAAGGAAAAGATGAAGAATAGTCGTATTAAATGCAGATTTTTCACAGCAATCCTTGCAGTTATTCTGGTGCAGGGGCAGAATGTATTTGCCGCTTCTTCAGTTGATTCTGCTACAGTACGGGAAAAATACAATCAGGGTATTCAGTTTCAGCAAAACGAAAATTATTATACAGCGTCTCAGTATTATCTTGAAGTTGTAGCACAGAATCCTGCTTTTACAGATGCCTGGTATAAGCTTGCAGAATGTTCTTATAAGCTTGGAGAATTTGATCTTGCTCTTCAGTATCTGGAAAGCGCAGAAAAATACGAAAAAAATAACCTTCAGATTCAAAACCTTAAGGGAATGGTTTATGTTTCTATAGGCGAAATTGACAAAGGCCGTGAAATATTTAACAGCATCCTTAAAAAATATCCTAACGATATTGATGCACATTTTGGTCTGGCCGAAATTGAATTATATGAAGGACGATATTCCGGGGCACAGAATCAGTATCTCGAAGCACTTAAACGTCAGAATACAAACAGAAAAGCTCTTTTGTCTCTTGCTCTTGTAAATGCCGAAAGAGGAAGCTCTGATCAGGCAGATACATATCTTAGACAGGCTCTTGCTTATTATTCTGGAGAACCGGAAGTTCATTACCTTGCTTCAATCATTTATTCAATGAAGGGGGATTATGTTACTGCAGAAAAACAGGTACGTATTGCTGTCGAAATAAACAGTAATTACGAAAAAGCCTATGATATGCTTTGTTCTGTTTTGTATCAGCAGGCACATTATACCGAAGTAATTGATATAAGCGATTATCTTATAAGCCGCAACCGCAAGAATTCAAATGCCTGGTTTATTAAAGGAATTGCTCAATGCAAGCTTGGAAATGTAGATTCTGCAATCGAAACCTGGACAGCAGGCCTTTCTATTAATCCTCAGGACGAAATTATGCGAAGTGCAATGGAAAATGAAATCCGTAATTCGCTTAGTCTGGAAGATTCTCGACGAACTTCTTATGCAAAATATCATATAGATAATGCAAAGCAATATGCTTCACGCTATGACGGTTCTGGCGCCGTTTATGAATATCAGCGCGCACTTTTACTTGATCCTATGAATATTGAAGCCCGAACTGCATACGCAAGTATTCTTGAAATAAACGGAATGTATGAGCTTTATCTTGAACAGCTTAAATTTATAAAGGAACACAGCGAGGAAAAAGCTCTTCCAGTTTTGATTGAACAAGGACATGGAGAGTCTGTTACAACAACCAGCATCGTTAAGAATGTAGAGTTAAATGATAAAATAGAAGCATACGAAGATTTGCTTACAAATACACTTGGAAAAAAATGGGGTGTAGATCCGTTCTATCTTGATAAAACACGCTGGAATATTGCTGTTTTTTATGAAGAAAACAATTCTTCGTTCCTTCATGCCGATACAAACAGGCTTGTTGCAAACGCAGCTGCCGATATTTTTTCCGGGGTTGCAATTACTTCTGTAAAAACTCAGGTTACTCCTGTAAGCGGTTATGGCGAAGCCTTTAAGAATGCACGTGCCGGTAATTTTGATTACTTTATAATTCTTTCGCTTAGTGAAGGCGAAAATGATATGACCTTAAACAGTACAATGTATTCCGGACGTACCGGTCTTGAAATTACAAAGAATTCCTTCTATTGCACGGGAAATAACCGTTTTTCTACAGTTCTGCGTCGTTTTAGAAATTCTGTACTTGAAAAGCTTACAGTCCGCGGAAAAATTCTTGCACGTAACGGAAAGACAGTTCTTCTTGATCTTGGAAAGGCAGAAAAGGTCGTAAAAGATGCACAGTTTAAGATTATTAAAAAAGGTCAGATACGTACTGCAGATTCCGGTTCAGGACTTTACTACAGAGACGATGATGTTCTTGGAACAATTGTAATAACAGTATGCGGTGAAGAGATTTCTGAAGGTACAATAGAAAATTACGGTTTTTATGACAGAATAAATGTTGATGACGAAGTTGTTCTTGTAGCTCTTCCAGATCAGAATGCTGATTCTTCTGCTGCCGGTATAATTGATACAGTTCCTGCAGCTGATGAAAAAGGAAAGGCTGTGGCTCATAATGAAGTAAAAGGGCAGGAGCTTGTGGAAGAAATTAAACGGGCTGTTGAACGTCCGTCAATCCTTGATCTTTTACGCAACATTTACTGATTTTTTAATTCTGGAGGTTCTGGAGCATGACAAAGAAAAAAATATTTTTAATTGTTCTGATTTTTACAGCAGCTGTAATAGGACTGTCTGCTCAAAATAAGCCTATCGTTCAGGATATTCAGGCTACTTATGCAAAAGGAACAAAAATCAATATTTACTGGACTCTTCCTCAAAATCCTGAACCTGCAATAAAAAAATTACTTGTTTATCGCGATACAAGACCAATTTCTTCTTATAATCAGCTTAGCACAGCTTATTTTGTTGCAGAACTTCCAGCCGAAACCTGCGGCTATACAGATTCGGTAAGCGATTACAATGAATATTATTATGCTGTAATAGCATTTACAGATCATCCATATGATTTAATTCTTGTTTCAATGAATTCTACTGTGGAAGGTGTTCATCTTATTGCACCTGAACCAAAGGACATTGAACCAAAGAAAAAGCAGGAAGAAAAGCTTTATACAGACGGAACATTACGTGAAACACCTCTTCCTTTTATTAATTATGTAGAAGGACAGGGAGAACAGGAAGTTATTTCTGACGATGCTGTAAAGGTTGCAACACAGTTTTCTGCATATTCAACCGGTTCTGGTAAAACAAGAGTTTCTCCATACTTTTTTGAAGAAGATTTAGTTTCGCCGGATAGCGGTGATGATTTCCTTCTTTTTGAAGTACTTAAAACAACCTTTGTTCAGGAAAAATATGAAGAAGCCATCAATCTTTTGAACAAGCTCAATGGTACAAATATAAGCGAAAGCGTTCGTAACAGAGTATACTTTTACATAGCAGAAGCATACTTCTTTACAGGTGATTTTGAAGAAGCTGCAAAGGCTTTTGTTAAGGTTGCTCATGTTTATCCGCTTCAGACAAAAATCTGGATTAATTACACGCTCGATAGGATAGCAATACCGGAATAATATTGTAAATTTCGACTATAACTGATATTCTAAAGTTATGTTAGACGAAATAAAAATTCCTATTGAACAACTCCGCGAAGAAATTATGAATGTTTGGGGGCGTCTTTGACTCTGACGCTATAGATAAATCAATTGCCGAAAAAATGAAGCAGTCAGAAGCTCCCGGCTTTTGGGATGATCATGAGGCTGCCGAAAAAGTAATGGCACAGGTTAGAAAACTTAAAAACCGTGTCGAACCATGGCGCGCACTCCTTGCCGAAATGGACGATCTTGATGCTATGTTTGAGCTTGCCGAAGAATCGGGAAGTGCAGATGATGAAGCAGAAGTTCAGTCAATGTATGAGGCAGCCAAAGAAAAATTCGAAAAATTAAATATCCTCAATCTGCTTTCGGGCGAAGTAGACCAGAATGATGCATTCCTTACAGTTCATGCAGGTGCTGGTGGTACAGAAGCATGTGACTGGGCTTTTATGCTTAGCAGAATGTATTTACGCTGGGCAGAACGCCATGGTTATAAAACAGAAGTAATGGATGAACTCGAAGCAGAAGGCGGAATAAAATCTATTACAATTCAGATTTCCGGCGACTTTGTTTACGGCTACTTAAAGGGTGAAGGCGGTATTCATCGTCTTGTTCGTATAAGTCCGTTTGATTCAAATGCGCGTCGTCACACTTCTTTTGCTTCTGTTTATGTATATCCTGTTCTTGATGATACAATTGAAGTTGACATAAAGCCTGAAGATCTGCGTGTAGATACATATCGTGCAGGTGGAAAGGGTGGACAGCATGTAAATAAAACAGATTCTGCCGTGCGTTTTACTCATATTCCTACAGGAATTGTTGTTGCCTGTCAGAGTGAACGAAGTCAGATTATGAACCGACAGTCGTGTATGAACATGCTAAAGGCACGACTTTATGAATATTACAGGGAACAGAAAGAAAAAGAAAATTCAAAATTTGCTTCCGAAAAAAAGGATATTTCTTTTGGAAGCCAGATTCGTTCTTATGTCTTCTGTCCTTATACAATGGTAAAGGATCACCGCACAAAATATTCTGTAGGAAATATTCAGGGTGTTATGGATGGTGACCTTGATGAATTTATGAACGCTTACCTTGTGGCAAAGTGGAAGGGTCTCCCTATGGATGGCGCAGGGGATGATGACGAGGAAGTGTAAGTTTTCTGCTTTAATATTTCTATTTCTTCTCTCGGGAAGGCTTTTTGCCGCACAGACAGACTGGGTAATTGGAGCACAAAAATTTTCTTTTACCAAAGACCAGGCAGATTCTGTTTCTGAAGGAATTGCAGTAATGTTTCCTTCTCGAATCCTTGAAAAACTGAGTGCAAACCTTTACAGAACAATTCAGGAAAATGAAAAAGCCGAGCGTGAACTTTATAAATTAAAGCAGGATCGCAATTCTCTTTTTCTCCAGCTGTCGAGTGAAATAAAAAAGCGTGATAGTCTTGTACTTGGAAAATACAGTCAGTCAGAACTTAACCGGAAATTGGAAGATGAAAACAAAAAGCTTAATGAAATAAAATCGAAGCTTTCTGCAAATTCTGAAAGACAAAAAGAATTACTGGAACTTCTTTATCAAATCCAGGACGACAGTCTTTCAGAAAATATAATAGATAAAAATGCTGCACAGAATAATTCATTTCTTGCAACACTTTTTTCTACAGATCAAAAAAACGAATATGAAAATGAAAAAATAGTTCTATATAATAAGGATATTTCTGCTTTGTTTAAGCCTTCTAAAGAAGCTGTTGCACAAGGCATAAAAAGCAAACAGTTTGAAAAAGAAATAATGAATGCAAAAATAAACTGTCTTATTACCGGAACAATTACTTCGTATGATGAATACTTGTCTGTTACTGTTGAATCTTATGTTTTCCCGGGCTGCAGACTAATCAATTCTGTTACAGAATTTGGTTCTATTGATGATGCAGATTTAATAGCTTCGAACATTGCGCGCCAGCTTGCACCTTCAATTACAAATTCCATGCCCGTAAAAATCAAAATTAATGTACTTACAGAGTTTCCTAAAAATGCGCTTAATACTTATATAGATGATATCCTTTATAAAATCACTGATGAAGTTTTTACAATTGATTCAGGCGTTCATTTCATTCAATTCACAGCCGACGGTTATAAAAATGCCGGAACAAATTATTATTTCGAAGGCAATAAGACTTATGAAATAAAGGTTGAACTGGAAAAGCTTGAATCAAAGATTGTGTTTGTAGTTCCAAAAGCAGCCGTTGCTGGTGATTTTGTAGCAAACGGAAAAGGTGCGCAGCCTCTGGAAGACGGAGTTTCTAAAATCATAATAAACGGTGATACAGTACTTGGTGAATTTATAACACAGGATAAAAATTCTTCATTCTTTTATATTCCGCAGAATAATCTGTCTTCGGGCCTGCTCTACACAATAAATGTAAAGCCTGTTGATTCAAGTGATTATATAGAAAGCCGCCGTCGGAAAATGTATTTTTCTTACAGTATTCTTGTTACTTCTCTTATACCGACAATCGCTGCAAATGGAAAATTTAACAGTTATAAAAAAATGCTTAATAATGCTTCGCTCGTAAGTGGATTACAAAGCAGCAACAGTTATAACAAAGTTGCCCAGGATGCACAAATATGGAATATAAGCTCCAAAGTATTCAGCGGCATTTCCATAGCGTGTGGAATCTGGTTTATTTATGAATTGTACAGATATTTTGATGCAGCTAACAGCGTACTTCCTGTTAATTCAAAAATGACATTTGATTACAAGGAAGCGCCACCACTTATTATAGAAACAAACACAGAAAATACAGAAACAACAGAAACAGAACAGCCACAAACTGAAAATCAAAATTGAGGTAATATATGAAAAAATCTTTTGGTGAAAAATTTAAATCTCTCTTTATGAAAAAATCTGCTATAAGCGACGACTTTTATGAAGAGCTTACAGATATTCTTGTAGAAGGCGATATTGGTGCAAAAACAGCCTTTACAATTGTTGACGAGCTTGAAGGTATTTGCAGAGACAAAAAAATCAACGGAGAAGAAGAAGTAATAAATGAACTCAAAACTCTTTTGCTGCAGAGTGTAAAAGCTGTTGAACTTACTCCAGAACCGGGCAAAACAAATATCTGGATGATTCTTGGCGTAAACGGCGTAGGAAAAACTACTTCGGTAGCTAAAATGGCAAGACTCTTTGCAAATAAAGGTGTTTCGAATGTAGTGCTTGCTTCTGCAGATACGTTCAGAGCAGCTGCAATTGAACAGCTTGCAATGCATGCAGATAAGGTTGGTGTCCGTGTTATAAGTCATCAGCATGGTTCAGATCCATCTGCAGTTGTATTTGATGCCGCAGAAGCTGTAAAAGCAAAAGGCACTGGCCTTGTTCTTGCAGATACAGCAGGAAGACTTCATAATAAAGAAAATCTTGTAAGAGAGCTTCAGAAAATAAATAAAACCTGTATGTCAAAGGCAGATGAAGGCTGTTACAAAAAGCTTATCGTTATTGATGCAACAACAGGTCAAAATGCTTTACGTCAGGCAGAGGTTTTTAACGAAGCTGTAGGTGTAGATGCAATCATCATGACAAAATATGATTCTACCGCAAAGGGTGGTGTTGCAGTTTCTATCGGCAGAGAATTAGGTATTCCTGTTGCCTTTATCTGTACTGGCGAAAAATATGATGATATTTCTTTATTTAATCCCGAAAATTATATAAATGACTTTTTAGGTTTATAAAGCTTTACTGTAAAAAGGACTTGTCGGCTGGTTTGAAAAGATACATTTATGCAGGCCTTTTTCTGCTTGCATTGACAATGACATTTAGTTCCTGTTCTCAAAAAAACGAACCCTGGATAGTGGGTACTGACACAACAGTAAAACAGCATATCTTTGAATTGCTTTTAGTAGACAGAGTTCCCGAATCTTTTAAAAATCTTATGATGCGTCATGTAATGAAGGGTAATACATTGTGTTATCTTTTTGAAACAATTTATCCTGAATGTTCCGGTATTTTAGATTCCCGAGGCTTTTATTGTGATGCACTTGATAACGGTAAATGGGTAGATAAAGTGCTTTTTGCTTATCAGGAAGCTCGCATGGGAGATGAAGTTTTAAGTCTTCTTGAAGATGAAGCTTCAATTCTTCCGCCAGTTGATGCAACAATAGATACAACAATAGAAGAAGCATCATCAGATATGGAAAACGAAGGCGATACCCAGAGCGAAGTACCTGCTGTAGAAAAACTTCTTGCAGATTCCTACGGCAAACTGAAGCTTATGGAATTTGGGCAAGAACGCTTTTTCCCTCAGACAGAAGGTCAGAATACAATTTTTGTTCATTATTCAGATAATAATGCTGTCCGTTTATTTTACGACACTCTCTTTAGACTTGTAAAGAAAGAATACTGGAAAATGACTTCAATTGAAGATTCTAAAATTACAGCAACAGAACTTTACGAATACCAGGGGCAATCAAAAAATCCTGTTCAAAAAATAATTGAAAATGATACAGCAAAAATTGTTTCCAAGCTCGATGAAAATGGTTTAGTTATAAAGGCAGAAAAATTTAAAGTTGATGCAAATGATGCAAAAGCTGAGGGAAACAACCTCCCGGTAAATATAACAGAATGGCTTTATGATTCAGAGCATAGAATTACGACAGAAACAGTTACAGATATTTCTTACAATGCTTTTGGCAAAATATTAAAAACAACTGTAAAAAAACAGATGTTTGATTATAAAAAGACAGACGCCGCTAAAGAAAAGGCTGGCGAAGAAAATAAAGAAGAAAATGATATTCCGCCTGATTATGAATATTTCGAGGATGGTATCCTTAAGCGAAAGACGGAATATACTACAAAAGGAACGTTTACGAATCTTATAGTTTTTGACGAATTAAACAGCGTAAAGACTTATTATGAAGATTATGCAAAGGTAAAGGATGTTTATATAACAGACGGAACAGAGAGGCGAGTAAAGATTTATGAATAAAGGTTCGTTTCTTTCAAAATTAAGATGGGTACGCACTGTTTCGGGAAGATTTGCCCGTGTAGACCGCAAAGGTCGTTCTGCTGTTACGTCAATTCTTGCCACTTTGGGAATCTGCTTTGGCGTTATGACTTTGATTGCAGTAATGAGCGTCATGAATGGTTTTCAGATGAACTTTATAGATGCAATCATGGAAGTTTCGTCATATCATCTGCGTGTAACAGATGTGCCACAGGAAAAGGCAGCCGAATTTACAGAGCTTTGTGAACAGAATAAAAATGTACTTTCAATAACTCCTTTTTATGAAGCCCAGACGCTCATGACAGATGAATCGGGCAGGGAAAATGCCGCCATAATCCGTGCGATTGAACCTGATGTTTATTCAAAAGATACCGGTTTTAATAAAGAGCTTACTATGCTTGCCGGAAGCTTTGATCTTTCTACACCAGATTCAATAGTACTAGGTTATACTCTTGCGCGTCAGTTACGTGTTGATGTAGGAGAAACTGTAAATCTTCTTGTTTTAAGTGGAGGAAGCGATGTTTCTCTTTTGAGTGGTGACAGAAACTTTGTTGTAAAAGGACTTTTTAAAACAGGCTACTCTGACATAAACAACTCGTATTGCTTTATAAATCTGGAAGCAGGCGAAAAATATTTTGGAAAAGCCGCCGAAAAAATCTATGGTATAAAGCTTAAGAATTCTTCGGAGGATGCGCGCACAATTACGTCTCTTTCAAAGTCTGCAGATTATGCAGAATTTATGTCGTGGCGAGAATACAATAAATCATTTTTTGGTGCACTTCGCATAGAAAAAAATATGCTTTTGCTGCTTGTTGCACTTATTTTTGTTGTAGTAGGAATAAACATTTATAACGGAATGCGTCGTCTTGTTTTTGAACGACGAAGCGAGATTGCAATACTTTCTGCAATTGGTGCCGAAAATAAAGATATAAAGGCTGTCTTTATTGTAAGAGGTTTTACAACTGGAGCTATTGGAGCTTTCTTTGGCGTAATACTTGGACTTTTAATAAGCGTAAATACAGAGTTTATGTTCAACGCTGCTGCAAGATTGATGTACTGGCTTCAATATCTTGTTACGGCAATTTTCAATCATGAAAATCTGATGTACGTACAGGAAAATTCTTCTTACGCAGTTTACGCAAATATTCCTGCAAGAATATTCTTTAAGGAAGTTGTTATGATAGCTCTTTTTGGAATTGCTTCTCCATTGTTTGCATCCTGGGCAGCAAGTAAAAACGTATTAAAAATGACTGTAGCGGAGGTTCTTCATCATGAATAATATTATAGAAATAAAAGATCTTGAAAAAACTTATGTCTCCGACAGCGAAAAGCTTACAATTTTAAAAGACCTTAATCTTACAGTAGAGCAGGGCTCAAAGCTTGTAATAGTTGGCGAAAGTGGCAGCGGTAAAAGTACGCTTTTAAATATAATTGGTGGAATTGATAGAATTACTTCCGGCTCTGTTGTTGCTGGAATAGACGAAAAATGGGAGCTTTCAAAGCTTAATGAAAAAGAAATTGCCGAATATCGTTCTAAATTCCTGGGTTTGATTTTTCAATTCCATTATCTATTAAAAGATTTTACTGCCTTAGAAAATGTTTATATGCCGGCGTATATTGCAGGCGTTCCAAAAAAAATTGCAGAAGAAAAGGCTGCACAGCTTTTACAGGATGTTGGTGTTTATGAACGCAAGGAGCATCTTCCGTCACAACTTTCTGGTGGTGAACGTCAGAGAGTTGCAGTTGCGCGTTCCCTTATAAATGACCCGTCGCTTATTCTTGCAGATGAGCCGACTGGAAATCTTGATCCTGCAAATGCACAGCTTATTGGAGACCTGCTTTTTTCTATGGTAGAAAAATATAATAAAACTCTGCTGCTTGTAACTCATGATTTAACGCTTGCAAAAAAAGGTGGAAAATGCATGAGAATTGTAAAGGGCAGACTTGAACCTGCAGACCTTAAAGGAAATGGCTGATGACTTTTAAATCTTCATTGATGTTTGCAAAAAGTCTTATTTTTCCTCGTGCCGAAAAAAAATCTTCTGCAAGAAGAAGCCTTTGGGGTGCTCTGTTATGTATAGGTTTAAGCATTGTCCCTCTTATTGTTGTTCTTTCAATCACAAACGGAATGATTCAGGGAATGACAGACAGAATAATCGGACTTTCTTCTAGTAATGTTCAGGCGTATGTTTCGCCAAAGCTTTTAAAAACAATGGACGCTCAAAGCTATCGTGATTATGCTCAGGAATATAAAGCTGTAGATGGAGTTCTTGATGTTTATCCAGAAATTGGAGTAACTGCTCTTGCTGCAGGTAAAAAAATGAGGACCGGAGCTCAACTTCGCGCGCTGGACAGCGATATTTTTACAAAAAATAAATCTTTTAAGGAGCTTTTTACAGTTATCGAAGGTGATGTAAATGAATACGCTTCGCAGGCTGCAGATGGTTCCGAAAAGCTTGCAATAATCGGTCAGAAAATGGCAGATACACTTGAGCTTCATGCAGGTGACACCTTCCGCATAATTACAATTAAAACTAACAACGGAAAACAGTCTCCTAAACTTACATCGTTTACGGTAAGTGCAATAGTTTCTTCCGGCTATCAGGAGCTTGATGCACTTTGGGTATTTGTTCCACTAGAAACTGTATACCAGTTTGTTTCTCTGGCAAATGCTTCTTATACTGTAATGATAGAAACGCCAGATGCTTATTCTCCAGATCTTGTACGAATCCAGCGTGAATTAAAATCAAACTTTGGAAAATATGCAAACTTTTACAGATGGGATCAGGTTCACGAAGCAGAGTTTGAAAATTTTTCTTCTACAAAAGTAATGCTTGTTTTTGTAATGCTGCTTATTGTGCTTGTTGCTTCTATAAATATTTCTTCTGCAATTGTAATGCTTGTAATGGAACGTCGCCGCGAAATTGCAATATTAAAAAGCATTGGTGCAACTCCTTCTGGAATTACATTTGCATTTATAATTACCGGAATAACCTGCGGACTTGGAGGACTTGCAATAGGACTGCCATTTGGTTTGTTAGCTGCAGTTAACGCAAATCAGATTGTTCAACTTATTGAAAAAGCTGTAAACGCAATTGCAAAAATCGGTTATCTTTTAAAAGGAGTTCCTGTCGAAGAAATAAAAGCAATAAAGCTTATGGATCCGGCATACTACCTTCAGACAATTCCTGTGAATCTTCCTTTTTCACAGGTAATGCTTATATGTCTTTCTACAGCGCTGCTTGCACTTGTAGTTTCAATAGTTCCTTCGGTAAAAGCCGGTAAGGAAAAACCACTTGAAATTTTAAGGAAGGCCTAGAGAACGTATAGATGAAAAAGCTGACTTTAATTACAAGAATAAGTATAGCAATTTTTCTCTTTATAATGACACTTGCGCTTGCTCTTGCCATTCCGGTATACAAGCGGCTCGAAACAATTGTCGATAAATATACGTCTCAGTTATGTGATCAGGTTACTGAAATTACAGGACTTACTCTTTCTTATGATTCAATTTCCCCATCTGTACTGGCCTACCTTGGAATAAAAGGAATAAAAGTTTCGGATAGTAAGGGAAGGGTGTTAGTTGACGTTAACAACACACATATAAAATATAAGCTTTTACCTCTTTTAAAAGGCGAATACGATTCAATCATAAAAGGTGTTGCAATCAACGGTGTCGATGTAAATGTCTCGGCTCTGATTGATTTTATAAAAGAACTACCTTCTAAAAACGTCCCGCCTGGTTCAGAAAAATCAGAAAAACCACCGCAACGGCTGGAAGATATTTATGACACAATACAAATTGTCATGGATTACATACCGCCGAACGTTACGGTAAAAAATCTACGGCTGGAATACATAAATTCTCCTCTAAATGCTTCCTTGCTTGTCAAGGAAATCAGAGTTTTAAACCCTGCTAACAAAGCTTCTATTGATTTTAACATTAAGAGCACAATTTCTGCAGTTTATAACAAAATTAATGTTACAGGCGATGCCGTCTTTAACGGTTCTTTAATGCAGACAATTGATAATTCCTTTGTAAACATAAATCTTGCAAATATTACGCAAGGAAACTACAAACTTAATAAATTTAATTTTATAGTTTCATACAAGGATAAAAAAGTTGACTTCAGAACTGTTCAGAATGTAATGCCTTTTGCTGTTAATTTTGTTTATGATATCGATACTAAAGATATGGAAGCAGAGGTTAAGACAGAAAATCTGAATCCTGTTTCTGTACTTCAGACTGCCGCAAATGATAAAGTTATGTCAATGCTTAAAGATATGACAGTCACAATGAAAACTGGAATTAAGTATAGTCACGACGGTTCCATAAAATATGATTCAATCGGAAATGTGCTTGTGCCGGATTCACTTTTCCCTGGTGGAGCTACAGTAAAATACTCTTTAAACGGAAATGATAAAAAAATAACTCTTTCATATCTTGATATTGACGGAAAAAACTGTACTGCAGATATAAGTCTTTCGTTCCTGTTTAAAACCCTGCAGCTTAGTGGAATTGCAGATTTAAGGGAATATGTGCTTCCAAATGGAAATAAGATTTCTACAGAAGTATATTTTGACCCGCTTGCTTCATCCGGCTTTATGATTTTCTCGCCACAGCTCTTTATAGGTGAAAAAGCTCTTACTGCGCTTCAGGCAAGAATAATGCCGCGTAACGATTCAATTGACTTTGATTTTGAAGTTAATGATTATTCGCATATTGATCAGGATACTCAAAGTGTCATCAAAGCAGACGGAAGTTATCTTACAGAATCAAAATATATTCAGACAAGCGTTTCACTCAACAGCATTTATTTTGATACGATTCTTGGAATTATAAAGGAACTTATTCCTTCTAAAAATACAGAGTCAATTCAGAAGGCCGAATCAATCGTTGCAGATTATGTATTCTCGGGAGATGCTTATTTTTCTACAGATTTTAAATCTGTTTCGTATAATGTTCCGTATATCGTAATGGCTAATACAAAAAAAGATAATCAACTTATTTTGCTTGCCTTGAACGGTAACGAACAGTCTATCCAGCTCAATAAATTTAATATGATTTACGGTTCAATGGCTCTTGATGCTACTGCTTCTCTTGATTCAATGCCAGGTTCTTCTGATAAATTCTATACGATTGATATAATGTCTTCTTCAATTCCGTATCATTTCTCTGGAACTATCATGCCGGAAATTATTACATTGACAGGAGACTATGGAACAGATGCCGAGCTTCGATTCGGAAAAAATAAATCAATGGAAGGCTTTGCTTCTTTCAACGGACTTCCGTTTATTATAAACAAAGCTGCATATATAGTTTCAATGGATACATTGTTTGATTATACAAAAGAACAGGGGCCACAGATTACACTCCAGCGTTTCCAGCTTGAAAAAGACACACCAGATACTTCAGTAAATCCTAGACTAGAACTTACAGGAAGCGGAACAAAATATGGTGCACAGGTTAATTCTATTTCGTATACAGATATATATTCATCATTAAGTGGAACCTCTGATATCACAATAAATATTGACGATAAAGTCTTTAGTTCTGCCGGTATTCAGATGAATCTTAAAGACAGCATTACAGACGAAGCGCTCGTAATTGATGCGAATGTTTCAAATCCGGATGGGGTAGAGCTTTCTGCCGAAAATGTGTTCAAATCTTTGTATGTAAATGCAATGATAGAACTTTCTCATTTTAGTTTGAACCGATTTATGTCATTAAAGCATGATAATAACGAGCTTTCTGCAAGCCTTTATGTTTCGGGAACTCTTGAACACCCTTATGCTGCAGCTTCTGTCCAAAAGCTTACATTCCTGCTTAATGATGAAATTGTTTCTTCCAGTGGTTCTGTAGTTCTTGAAGAAAGGGATATTACAATAAATGAATTCTCTCTTAATGCAGGTAAATGGCGTGTTTCTGATGTTTCTGGTGCTGCCACCTTAACCGATTATACCGGAAACATTTCGGCTGTATTCTCTACCGAAGGTAAAAAGTCGTTCCGAATGCCTTTAGTTTTAAGTATCGAAGATTCTTATATACCGGAAAATTCCGCAATTCCAGCAAGCTTAATGGTAAAGCTTTCGTGTCCCGGCATGGATGGTACTTTATTTAAAAAGCCTGTTCCTTTTGATATTTCCGTAAATTATACGGATGGCTTTATTTCCTTCTTCTCATCAAACAATATGGGGCTTATGGGAACTTTTGAAAAAACAAACGGTCTATATGCATCATGGAATATGGGCGATATCCTTTCAACAGAAATAACAGGAAAGTTTGAAAAAACAGATACCTTTGTAAAAATGACGAATATAAACGTAAATCTGCACAGACTGCTTGATAATATTACGATTGATGATTTTATCAAGGTTGATAATGGCCTTTTAAAAGGTTCCATGACCTTATACGGTCCATTTGATACTCCTGAATTCAAGGGTGCTCTTTCAATTTCAAATCCATCGCTTTTAATGCCGGTTATATTCAGTCAAAAACTGTCAACAGACAAAATCCTTCTTACAGCCGCAAATAATGAATTTACAGTTGCCGAATCTGTATTCAATCTTAAAAATACACCAAAGTTTAAGATGAGCTCTAAGGTTTACATGAACAAATGGTCAATGGACAGATTTGAAATGAGGCTTTTTACTCTTGACAAACAGTCTGTTCCAATCAAACTTAATAATCCTTTAGTTAAAATCGAAGGCGATACAGAATGTGATATTTCCCTGGCGCTTGAAAACCACAATTTTGACATTTCAGGTACTGTTTTTGCAGAAAATCTTAATGTTTCATCAGATATTACGGAAATTACAAACAGAAAAAATCAGGGTGAAGACGAAGATTCTGCCTTAGACGAAATGAATTTAACCACAAATCTTGAATTAAAGCTTGGTACACATTCATCTCTAAACTTTAATCCGCTTTTGCGTTGTGTTTTTGTTCCTCATACTTCTGTTGTCTGTAAAATTGATACAGCAACAGATTCTTATCAACTTGATGGTTCTTTACAGCTTAAATCTGGTGACGTTGCTTATTTGAACCGAAATTTCTACATAAAGGAAGGAAACATTAAGTTTAATCCTCAAGATATTTCTAATCCTCTTATAACAATTAGTGCCGAAACTCGTGAACGCGATACAAATGGTGATACAGTACGAATTATCCTTGGAGCTGAAAATCAATATCTTCTTGATTTCAACCCACGTTTTACTTCTATTCCTGCAAAATCCGAAAATGAAATCAGATTACTGCTTGGTCAGATTGTTCTTGCCGACTCAAGCTCTGTAGGCGAACTTGTTGTTTCTGCTGGTGAATATTATCTTCAATCAACTGTTGTAAGAGATTTAGAAAACAAGTTGCGAGATTTGCTGAATTTTGATATATTTTCAGTACGTACCAATATATTGCAGAATACAATAAATCTGAGTACACAAAGAACTAAAACAAAAGAAATGTCAATTGGTAACTTCTTTGATAACTCAACTGTTTATATAGGTAAATACATTGGAAGTGCATTATATGTAGATGCAATGCTTAATATGTCTGCTACTGATTATTCAGATGCAGAATATTTTACTACAAGTAAGCTGCTTTTCCAGCCTGAATTTGGTCTTGAACTGGAGCTTCCTGTAATTAATATAAGATGGGATATGTCCTGGGATATGACTCCTGGTTTACAATTTAAATCTTATATTCCTTCTACATCTGTTTCGCTTTCATGGAAATTTACATTCTAGAAAAAAATTGGAGTAATGATATGCGCAGACGGCTTTTGAGCATATTTTTAATATTATTTATTGCAGCAGGTGTTTTTGCGCAGAACGAAGACAGCGACTGGTTCTGGGGACACACAATTTCAAAGGTCGAATTCGAAGGACTTAAAACAATAAAGAAATCTGAACTTACAGGTGTAACAGGTTCGTATATTGGTCAGAGCTTTACCGAAGAAGTATATGCAGATATTCTTGACCGTTTATATGCTCTTGATTTCTTTGAAGATATTGAACCTTATGCAAATCACGATAAAGATCCTGATAAAATCCTGCTTGTTTTTAAAGTAACAGAATATCCATCCGTTTTAAAAATTGAATTTTCAGGAAACCAGAAAATCCGAAACGGTGAACTTAGAGAACTTATAAAAAGCAAGAATAATGAAATTTATAATGAAAACAGATTTCTTTCAGATGAACGTATAATTCGTGAACATTATATCGAAAAAGGTTATACAGATTCTTATGTTACACACGAAGTAAGCTACGAACCTGATGGCGTTATCGTAACCTTTAATATTATAGAAGGAAAAAATACTGTTATCAGCGAAATACATATGAGCGGTAACACTATTGTTTCAGAACGCGTTTTAAAGGGAAAAATTTCCTTAAAGGAAATTGGCTTCCTTAAAGACGGTGCTTTTAAAAGCTCTTCGCTCGAACAGGATAAAAAGAAAATCATCAGCTACTATAATGAACGTGGTTATATAGACGCAAATATTCTTGATGTAAAAATTGTATCGACAGAGAATGAAGAAAAACAACGCATTGATCTTACAATTACTTTTATAATTCTGGAAGGTGCGCAATATACATACGCAGGACTTGCCATTACAGGAAACCAGATTTTTTCTACAGAACGACTTGCTGCCTGTATGAAGCTTAAGGAAGGATCAATCTTTAATGCAATAAAGTTTGAAGAAGGCATTTCTGAAATTACGAATGTATATTATGAATCTGGTTATATGTCTAACGGCTTTTATCCGGTACCAGAAAAAGATACAGATAGAAAGGAAATTTCTTATAATCTTGTAATCGAAGAAAGAGCCAGAAGCCACGTTGAAAATGTTCTTGTAAAAGGAAATAATAAAACTAAGGATAATGTAATTACAAGGGAAATCCCTATCGAAGCTGGTGATGTTTTTTCACGCGATAAGGTTATTTCCGGTATGCGAAACCTTTATAATCTTCAGTATTTTTCAAACATAGTTCCTGATGTAACTCAGGGAACAGAGGAAAATCTTATTGATCTTGTTTTTTCTGTAGAAGAAACATCTACTATCGCAATGAATCTTGGTATGGCATTTTCCGGCGTTTCAGAAGCAAATGATTTACCTGTTTCATTGCAGTTTACAGTTTCAAATACAAATCTTTTTGGAGAAGGTAAGTCAATTTCTGCAAGTCTTAATATTGCAAAGAAAACTCAATCACTTGATTTTTCTTATTCTCAAAACTGGATTGGAAATCTTCCTATAGCCTTCAGCGAATCTCTGTCATTCTCACATACAAACAGTTATTCATCTGTAATGATGTATCAGCCTAATGGTGTGTTTGATCAGTACAATTACTATTTGAATTACGAAGGTTATTCTGCAACTTTAGGAACTGCTCTTGGACGCAGATGGTATCCAAAATTTGCAATCCTTTCTCTTTCTGGTGGTCTTAACAATACACTTACAAAATATAAATTTGATGAGCAAACTTATGTTCCTGTTGATTCAGGAATCTCGATGTTTGCCAACCGCATAGGACTTATGAATTCCTTGTGGACATCTTTCTCTCTTGATGATCGTGATATAAACTATGATCCTTCAAAGGGGTGGTTTGCAAGCCAGAAGTTTACTTTCTACGGTCTTATTCCTGTTCTGGAAAAAGAATTCTTCCTTAGTTCAGAAACAAAACTCGAAGGTTATCTTACTTTGTTTGATATTGCACTTAATGAAGTTAATAACATTAAGGGTATCCTTGCAGTTTATACAGGGCTTACAATGATGTTCCCGTTAAGAAATTCTGTTATAAGCGATTCAAACAAACCTTATATAGATGGTATGTTTACAGGCCGTGGCTGGGCCGAGCTTTATCGTTCTGCTGATACAAAAGGGAAAATTCTGTGGAATACACAAATCGAATTCCGTATACCAATTGTTCCTGGTGTAGTAGGTATAGACTTCTTCCACGATGCTGTTGCAGTAAAGCCGGAAGTAAATCAATTGTTTAATGAACTTTCAATTAATGATTTCTACTTTAGTATGGGACCTGGAATCCGATTCCTTATGCAGCAGTTCCCACTTCATCTGCTGTTCACCTGGAGATATCAGGTACAAGATGGAAAGGTTGTATGGGGTGGCAAGAATGGATATAATCCATATATGTTCGTTCTTTCATTCAATATTGTTAACAGATAAAATAGTATAATAATCAGGGGATTAAAATGAAAAGAATTAATAAGTTTTTAATCGCATTTTCTTGTATTTTTGTTCTTTCAACTGTTGCTGCAACTGCACAGCAGATTACAAAATTTGGTGTTGTAGATACTTCAAAGGTTTACAGTGCATACTTTAGAAATTCGGCTCCTGTTCGTAATTACGAAAAAAAGAAGGCAGAATTTCAGGAAGAAATTGATAAAAGAACAGAAGAACTTAAAACTCTTCAACAGAAAAAGCTTGAGTATGAAAAAAATGGTAATGATTCACAGGCACTTCGTGTAGAGGCAGAAATTACAAAGAAAACTGATTATCTTACTGAATATACAAATGCAAAAAACGTTGAACTTGAATCAATGCTTAAATCGCTTGAAACCTCTGATGAATTTTATAAGAAGCTCTATACCACACTTGGTCAGATTGCCGAAAGCGGTGGTTACAGTATGATTTTAAGTCTTCAGGCTTCCAATTCAATTTTGTGGTACAGCAACTCTGTTGATATTACAGACCAGGTTATTCAAAAGCTGGGATTGTAGCAGGTTTTTGATTTGATGGACGAAAGCGAAAACCTTACACCGATGATGCTTCAGTATCTTTCGGTTAAGAAGCAATATAAAGACGAAGTTTTATTTTTCAGACTTGGAGACTTCTACGAGATGTTTGATGAAGATGCCGTAGAAGTTTCACGTCTTTTAAATTTGACACTTACGCACAGAGCAAGTCAAAAAATGTGCGGTATTCCTTATCATGCTGCAAAGATTTATATTGCCCGTCTTTTACGTCTTGGAAAAAAAATTGTTATCTGCGAACAGGTCGGCGAAATTCCAAAGGCTGGCAAAGGTATTACAGAGCGTAAGGTTGTAGAAATAATTACACCAGGAACTGCAGTAGAAGCCGAATATCTTGAAGGAAGCAGGGCAAACTATCTTGCTGCTCTTTGTGTTGTAAAAGGAACTGCAGGCTTTGCTTTTATAGATGTTACAACAGCTTCGTTTAAGGCTACATCATGGCCTGGCTCAAGAATGGGCGACAATTTCGCAAAGGAATTAAACCGTTGTTCACCGCGCGAAATACTTCTGCCTGTTTCCCTTAAAAATAATACTGATATTCAAAGTGTCCTTTCTGCTCATACAGAAATTTCTGTTTCGTATTATCCAGACTGGGATTTTAATATTGAGCTTTCTTATAAAAGGCTTTTGCGTCAGTTTAATACAGTATCGCTAAAATCTTTCGGGCTCGAAGAAAATGATGCAGAAATTGCACCAGCAGGCTTTCTGCTTGATTATCTTGATAAAACAACAAATACAAAGATTCCGCACATCACGGAACTTACAAAATATTCAGACAACGATTTCCTTATAATGGATGATTCTTCGCGTCGTAATCTTGAAATAACAGAAAATATGCGCGACGGTACAGCTTCCTATTCTCTGCTTGAATGTGTTAATTTTACAAAAACTGCAATGGGAAGCCGTCTTTTAAGAAACTGGCTTTTATTTCCGCTTACAGATTATAATGCAATTTACACACGTCAGGATAGAATCACAGCTCTTTATGGTAATAAGGATTTGCTTTCAAAACTGCAGAATGATTTGTCCGCTATTCTGGATGTAGAACGTCTTGCAGGTCGAATTGCAATGGATCGTGCTCATCCAAAGGATTTGCAGGCTTTAAGAATAAGTCTTGCTTCCTGGGTAAATATAAAAAATTATCTTACTGATTACGATTTTTCTTTTATCGAATCACAAACCTCAGAGCATATAATAGGTCTTATTGCAAATGCTCTTCTTGATGATCCAGCAACTTCTATAACAGAAGGCGGAATAATCCGTCCGGGCTGGTCAGAAGAACTTGATAAATGGCGTCAGATTCACGATAACTTTAACAAGGTTCTTGAAGAATACGAAGCCGAAGAACGCGAAAAAACAGGTATTTCAACATTAAGAATTAAATATACAAATGCCGGCGGATATTTTATAGAAGTTTCAAAAGGAAAGCTTTCGTCTGTTCCAGCTCATTTTATAATGCGACGTGCACTTGTAAACGGCGACAGATATACTACCGAAAAACTGCAGTCACTCGAAATGCAGCTTAATGAATCGTCAACAAAAATTCTTGAGCTGGAACGTGATCTTTATCTGGAACTTAGAGAAAATCTCAAACAGCATATTCAATATCTGCTTCAGATTGCAGATGAAATTGCTGTAACAGATGTAACAGCTTCGCTTGCGTATGCTGCAATTCATAACAGATGGGTTCGTCCGGAAATAGTTCAATCTACAGTTTTTGAAATTACAGATGGACGTCATCCTGTTGTAGAAGCACATCTTCCTGGTGGAGAATTTGTTCCTAATGATACAAAAATTAGTGCAGAACAGAATGACGGTATTCCTGCGTTTAATCTTATTACTGGTCCTAACATGGCTGGTAAAAGTACTTATTTAAGGCAGAATGCACTTATAGCGCTGCTTGCTCAGACAGGTTCATATGTTCCTGCTGTAAAAGCAAAGCTTGGTATTGTAGACAGAATTTTCTGTCGTGTTGGAGCAAGCGATAATCTTGCAAAAGGTGAATCCACCTTCCTTGTAGAGATGATGGAAACTGCAAATATTCTGCGTGCTGCAACCCGCCGTTCTTTGGTAATTATGGATGAAGTAGGGCGCGGAACTTCTACAGAAGACGGTCTTGCAATTGCCCGTGCTGTTTCTGAATATCTGCTTGATAATGTTAAGTGTAAGACGCTTTTTGCAACACATTATCATGAGCTTACAAGAATGGAGCATCCTTCGCTTAAGAAATTATGTCTTCAGATTAATGAACAGAACGGAACTGTTGTATTTATGCGCAAGGTTGTAGAAGGCGTTACAGAAAATTCTTATGGTATTCATGTAGCAAAGCTTGCCGGAATCCCTCAATCTGTAATTGACAGGGCTAATGTAATTCTTGCACATATTCAGGCGCTTGCTGCCGATAAACCTGTTCTTTCGGAAGATATTCCTTCTCCAAGTCCTGCCGCTGCAACAATTACTCCAGGCTTATTCAGTGATGAAGAAATCATTATTTCCGAAATCCTTTCGTGCGATACAGATAATATGACTCCTATGGATGCATTAAAAATCATCGCAAAATGGAAAAAAGACCTTTCAGGTCAATAAAACTTAAAAATATTTCAAAAAAATCTTAAAAATCCTCGTTTTTACTTCCTTTTTTTACAAAATTTTTTGTTAACTATTATATGAAAAAGATTTTGTATCTTATTAAACTTGGTATAAAGATTCTTATTCGATTTGTGTTCAGCTGTATTTCGGGTGGGGAAAACTGTCTTATCTGCGGATCAAGAACTATTGTTTATCCTGTCTGTTCAAAGTGTCGTGCTTCAAGGCTAGATCCTCCTCTTGAAGTTAAGCGCTGCAGAATCTGTGGAAAAGAATTGCTTTCGACTAAAGATACATGCTTTCAGTGTCGGGAAAAGCCTGTTATTCAGAGCTTGGACAAGGTTCTGCCTCTGTATTCTTATAGAATATGGAACAAAGAGCTTATGTTCATGTGGAAATCGCAGGAAATAAGGTCTTTATCTATTATGTTTGCCAGGATACTTAATCATGTTCTTAAACAAATCGGAGTTGAGTTTATTATTCCTGTTCCACCTAGAAAAGGTAAAATTCAGGAAAAAGGTTGGGATCAGATTGACGAATTATGCAATCTGCTTGATTACATTTACGGTTTTAAGATTCTAAGGCTTATGGAACGCAGCACCACGCTAGAGCAGAAAAAACTAGGCAGAGAAGGGCGCCTTGAGCAGATAGGCAAAGCGTATCATCTTGCATCTCCATCAAGAATAAAGAAAGAACTAAAACCGTATCGTAACAAGCTCCCGGACTGTGTATGCCTTCTGGATGACGTCTGCACCACCGGCTCCACCCTGGAAAGCTGCGCCAAAGTCCTAAAATCCGCCGGCATCCCTTCCATATTCGCGGTGACGTTGTTCACGGTTGATTGATGGAAAGAACTGCGATGACATACGTATATTTTAAAGGCATTTGAAAAATGATGACCACGGGAGTAGTCATCATTTTTCCTTATAAGTTTTAATCTCTAATATGTTTGTCATCTGCATTTCTTGTTGCAAATTTAAGCTTTTGGGGGTATTATGTATAGATAGAGTATTATTTTTGGGGGAAATATGGCTGCAGAAGATACACAGTTCCAGTTGGTAACATTTCAACTTGGTGATGAGTTATACGGTGTAAACATCATGGATGTAAAGGAAATTGTTCGTTTACAGAATGTTCGTGTTATTCCGAATGCTCCTTATTATGTAGAAGGAATTATCAATCTTCGAGGTGAAATTATTCCGATTATTGATTTGCACAAACGCTTTAGAATCCAGGCTCTTGAAAAGGAAGAAACTGATTTCGAGGGTGGCTTTATAATTCTCAATATAGATAACAATAAAATTGGTATTATTATTGACAAGGTAGCAAGAGTTGTCGTTGTAAAAGCTGAAGACGTAAAAGAGCCTCCACAGATGCTCACAGGTATTGGTTCTGAATATATCGAGGGCGTAATCCGCGAAGAAAGCGGTTATCTTATCATGCTCAATATTCGGAAGTTGTTCGATGCAAAAGAATTGCAGAAAATTATTGAATTAAATTAATGATACAAACATACAGTTCAACAATTCGTAGAAAAGAAATGGATGCAGTTTTAACCTGCATGGTCGATGAAAAAATTGGACCCGGCGAGTTAAATGCAAGACTTATCCAGCAGGTTAAGGAATTCTTTAAATGCGACGGTGCAGTGGCTTTACGAAGTCCTGCAATTGCACTTAAATACATTCTTCTTTGTCTTGATTTGGAAAAACAGTCAAAAATTATGATTTCCGCACTTGCTCCGGCCTGGCAGTATCAGGTTGTAGAGTCTTTAGGCTATGAGCCTCTGGTTCTTGATGTAGAAGAATCGGATGGTCTTGTAAGTGCTGCAAAAATTCAGGAAGGTATGCAAAAGGGTGGACGACTTCTTATTCTTCATGAAACAGAAGGAATCCTGCCGGATTTTGATTCCATCCTTGAACTTGGTATTCCTGTTATCGAGGATGTTTCTCAAAGTGCTGGCGCTTCTATTCCTGTAAAGGATGCAGATGGAAACATCACAGACGAACGTAAAAAAGCAGGACTTTTTGGACTTTATACAATTCTTGGTCTGGAAGAAAAGGATGTAATTACTGCTGGTGGTGGTGCTGTACTTATGGCTCCAGGTCGTCGTGAATGGATTGTTCTTAAAAAGTTCACAGACGAAGCTCCTCTTACAGATCTTCTTCCTGATATAAATAGTGCACTTGCCTGGGTTCAGCTTAAAGAATTTGCAAGAAATGAAGAAACAAGACGTAAAATATTCAGTACATATCAACATTCCTGTATGATTGGACATCACAAAACCTTTGCCCGGGATATGGAAGGTGGTTCAACAATGTGTTCTTTTCCTCTTATCCTTAGCAGTTCGTTTAAAGATGTCAAAACTTATACAGCAAAAAAAGATATAGAAATTCAACTTGCGTTTGCCGGCTCTGTAATTGCTCTTAAGGATGAGCTTTCAGAAAGCTGTATTCACGCAAAATCACTTTTATTAAGAACTGCACATTTTCCTCTGTATCCTAGACTTACACATGTTCAGACTGAGAAGATTGTAAAGGTTCTGGGAACATTGCCGTAGAAAAAAGATTTTATGAAAAAAGTTCTGATAATCATAAATGTTAGTAAAAATGAATCTCTCGCACTTTCGGAACAGATAGCCGCATTTCTAAAATCAAAGAATATAGAATGCGACTGCCTGAGCTTTGACGGTTTTTGCGATAATACTCCTTTTAATGATTATGAATTTGTTATAACTCTTGGCGGCGATGGAACAGTTCTTTATGCAGCCCGCAATTGCGTAGAATACGATGTTCCTGTTTTTTCTGTAAATCTTGGTCAGTTTGGATTTATGGCTTCTGTCCAGCAAGCAGAATGGCAGCAATGTCTTGAGCTTTTTTTAGAAGGTAAGACTCCTTTCCAATATCGAAGCATGCTAAAAGCAACCCTTTATAGAAATGATTCTGTTGTTTCGGAATTGCTTGGACTTAACGATGTTGTAATAAGCGCAAAACATACAGCCCGAACAGTCGCAATGGATGTCTTCTTTGACAATGACCATTTGTGCAAACTAAAATCAGACGGAGTAATTATTTGTACCCCTACAGGTTCAACTGCATATTCTGCTTCGGCAGGGGGACCTATTGTTGATCCTGTGCTTGATGCAATTGTAATGACCCCGATAAATTCTTTTTCACTTTCAAGCAGACCAATAGTATTACGACCTCAAGGTGTTCTTTCCATAAATATTCAACCATGCAGAACAAAAGAAATCTGTATGATTGTTGATGGACAGGAACCTGTTAATCTTATGGCTGGTGACAGAATCGAAATAAAACGAATAGATAAAAAAATCAAGCTTATCTGCTGTACACATGAAAAGTTTTTCAACGCCCTTCGTTCAAAACTGAATTGGAGAGGTGAGCCTTATGCTTGAAGAATTAAACATTAAAGATTTTGCACTTATAGAAAATGATTATCTGGAATTTGATAAAGGCTTTACTGTTTTAAGTGGTGAAACTGGTGCCGGAAAATCAATTCTTATTGGAGCATTGTCTTTTCTTCTTGGCGGTAAAGCAGAAGTAACTCAAATCAGAACTGGAAAAAATGAAGCATCTGTAAGCGGTACGTTTGTATTACCTCAGGGTCAAAAGGTTCGTGAACTTAGTGAAGATGATGAACCTTCGAATGCTGCCGAATGGCTCGAGCTTCATGGAATTCAAATCGAAAATAATCGCGTGCTTTTGCGTCGTTTTATCCGTGATTCAGGAAAATCTGGTGCCTGGATAAATGATACACCTGTAACACGCGGCGACCTTGCTTCTTTTTCTGCATTTTTAGTAGATATTCACGGACAGCACGAACATCAATCTTTGATGAAGGTTCCTGAGCACAGAAAATTTCTGGATAGCAGAGCCGGAATTGTTCCGGAAGTAGAGGAGTTTACAAAACGATATGCTCAGCTTGTTGCTTTACGACGCCAGCTCGAACAATATTCAATGTCCGAAAGTGAACGCCTTCGTAAGCTTGATATGTGTACTTTTGCTGTAAAGGAAATAAGCGAAGCAAAGCTTAAAAAGGATGAAGACAGCCTGCTTGAAGATGAAGAATCACGACTTTCGTCTTTCGAAAAAATCTATTCAGAAACAGATGAAATAGGCAAAATTCTTTCCGGCAGTGAAAGTGCTGTAACAGATCTTCTTAAAAAAGCTAAACGCAATTCTTCTCATATCGCAGAAATGGATAAATCAGTAAGCTCACTTGATGAACGACTTGAATCTGCTTTTTACGAGCTTTCTGATATTGCTGCCGAATTCAGTTCTTATCAGAGTAAATTAATTTTTGATCCGGCCCGTCTTGCCGAATTACAGGAACGACTTTCGCTTATATATAACCTTAAGAAAAAATATGCTTCGTCTGTAAATGCTCCGATTCAGGAAGTTTTTGATTACTGTAACGAAGCCCAGAAATATATTGATGAAAATGCAGAAGGTGCAGGTGCTAAAGAAAAACTTGCCGCTCAGATAAAAGAGCTTGAAAAGGATATTCTTGTCCGCGCCGATTCAATTTCGAAAAAACGAAAAGCTTGTGCAGATCAATTATCAAATGATGTAGATGCAATTCTTGCAAAGCTTGGAATGAACGGAACTCATTTTGGAGTAAGCATTCAGGAAAAAGATGGAAGTGATATTGCACAGAAATGTGGACCTTACGGAAAAGACAATATTGAATTCCTTATAAGTGCAAATCCTGGAACTCCGTTGCTGCCACTTGCCAAAATTGCTTCTGGTGGTGAACTTTCGCGTGTAATGCTTGCTTTAAAAACAATTTTCGCTCAAAATGATAGTGTAGAAACTTTGATTTTCGATGAAATTGATACAGGAATAGGCGGCGAGGTTGCAGTAGCGGTCGGTTCGCACATGAAAAACCTTGCAAAAAATCGTCAAATTTTTTGCATTACACACCTAGCCAGTATCGCAGTTTATGCCGATAATCAAATAAAGATAGAAAAAGCTGTTGCGGGAGGAATTACTTCTTCTAATGTTCACGTTGTACAGGGAGAAGAAAGGGTAGCAGAAATCGCAAGAATGCTTTCTGGAGATTCGGATACAGAGCAGTCACTTGAGCATGCAAGGGCAATGCTTGAAAAATACAGCGGAGGATTCTGATGGCAAAAATTTCAGAGGAGACAAGATTACATTTTCAGGAATGTATTCAGCCTTACAAAGACAAAATTACTCAGACTCTCGAAAAAGAAAAGACAATGCGTAATGCCATGCACGATGGAGATATTGGTGTAGAATATAAAAAGCTCCTTTTGTGCGAGGATATGATTTATACAGCATCTCTTTATGTTGCACTTAACAGTCTTTCCCTCAAGCTCATGGAAGTAAAGAACAATGATGCCCTTAATGATGCCCGAAAAATGCTTTATAAAGCAATTATCTATCTTGAAGAAATTGTATCAAATGTAATTGATTGTCCATATTCAGATTTACTTCCTTATCATGAAAAAATTACAAATGTAAATATCGTAAAAAGGTATCTTATAATCCGCAAGCTAGGTCTTGAAATTCAGATTCTTAAAGATGCTTTTGGTGATAACAGTAAATGGAAATGGTCTTTTATTGAACTTGAAGGTCGCTTTGCTACAGTTGCAAAAAATCTTATTGATATGAAAACTGCCGGTAAAGACTTTTTTGATCCACGTGCTCAGGATTATGAAACAACTGTTCTTTATGTAAGAATGGTTCAAAAGCTTTTGGACAAATCTGCAAACGGATATCGTGACCGCTATGAGCTTTCTACACGTCGTATTGATGATATGCGTGATGCAATTAAATATCTTTTAGCCCTGCGAAAAGTTTATATCGTTATTGGACGAACAAACGAAGCAGAAGAAGTAAAGAAAAAAGCCATGGTCTGGAAGGATAAAATGGATTCTGACCAGAAGAAGGGCTTAAGTAACTAAAATATGGATAAACAACTGATTCTCAAAATTTTCGAAGGATTTTCTATTCAACGATGGAATGATCTGATACGTCCATTTGATTTAGTCGAGATGGATAAAGCGGGCGAAAAAATGGTTATTGCCTATATGCTGGGCAAATATGAAGAAAAAAAAGGTCATAATGTAGACTGGAAATGGATAATCTATGCTTCTTTTTTTGATTTACTTAGAAAAAATGCCTTGTGTGATATAAAAGCTCCTGTTCAGCAGATGCTTAAAAAGGAATTTACACGCGAATACATGAGGCTTGATGAATGGGTGCTCAAACAGTATAAGCCTCTTATTTCTGATGATGCACTTTTTTCGGCATTTACAATTTATGTAGGACAGAAAGCCGGTTCCTTCAAATTGCCTGATAATCTTGTACTTTCTCAACGTATTTATAATGCAGCACATAAATATTCTACAATGCGTGAACTGGAAATGCTTGCCGTTGTAAATGAAAAAGAACGTTTTTCAAAAATAGAATCAGAGCTTAAGGCAGATTTGCAGCCATATCTTGATCTTGAAGGTCTTCAAAAGCTTATGACTCGCCAGAAGGAATTTGAATTTCTTCTTAAAATTGAACAGCTTCGTTTTCAGACAAGATGGAATCAGACGCCACGTGTTCCTGCCACTTCTGTGCTTGGTCACTGCTTTTTTGTTGCTGTTATGACTCTGCTGCTTGGTCGCGAGACAAATCCAAAAATGTGCGACAGACGTGTTATAAATAATTATTTTTCTGCATTGTTTCATGATTTACCGGAATCGGTTACCCGCGATATTATTTCTCCTGTAAAACAGGCAACAGTTGCGCTTCCTACAATCGTAAAAAAAATAGAAGATGAAATTGTAAGCAAAGAGCTTGTTCCTCTTATGGATAAAGCTTACGTTGATGAAGTCATTTATTATACTTCTGATGAATTTACAGACAGAATTATTACAAAGGATGGAACAGTTAAAGCTGTTTCCTGGCAGGAACTCAACGGTAAATATAATACTGCTCAATATAATCCAGTTGATGGAAAGCTTGTCCGCATATGTGATCATCTTTCGGCGCTTATGGAAGCAGATATTTCAATTAAGCATGGAATTACTTCAAGCCATCTCCAGAGTGGAAGGGAAGGCATGCTTGAGTTGTACCAGGAAGGTGTTCTTATTAGCGGTATTGACGTAAATAAACTTTTCCATGAGTTGGTGTATTAAATTCTCTAAAATCCCCACTTTTCTGCCGATAATAAATCTATGAGATTATCATTTTTTAAGAAATCACTTTTATTATGTGCTATTTTATTAACCGCATCTATTTCACTTTTTGCCGATACAACCTACAAGGTAGAAAAGGGCGACACCTTATATTCAATCAGCCGTAAATATCAGCTGACAGTAGCCGAACTGCGTGCCGCAAACAATCTTTCAGAAAATGATGTAATCAAAGTTGGCCAGAAATTAAAGATTCCTTCTGCAGATATAAGTGCCGCTGCTGCACTGGCAACAGATAATAAAGCAACAACTGATACTACAACAACAGTTACAACAACAGCCACAAAAGAATACACAGTTGTAAAAGGCGACACAATGTACAGCATTTCCAAGAAGAATGGAATGACACTTGCCGAATTTATGGCGTTGAACAATCTTGATAATTCGTCTGTTATCAAAGTAGGTCAGAAACTCAAGATTGCAGATACAAGTGCTGCTAAAACAACAACAAGTACAACATCAACTACTACAAACACAACAATAAGCACGGGCCCTTCGACAAGCTCAGGGACCACAGGTACCACTACAACAACCACCACCACCGCTCCCGACACACGCACCTATGGTACAACAGTTGCTGCAGACAAAAATACAGTATGGCCTGTAAAAAATCCTACTGTAACTCAGGTAAAAGGAAAGGTTGGTGGCGTACAGCTAAGTGCCCAGGTAAATGAGCCGGTAGTCTGTATACGCGAAGGAACAGTAATGTATGTTGGTGTTTATCGTGGTTTTGGTCAGGTAATCTTCGTACAATCAAAAACCGGTGTAATTTACACATACACCGGTCTTGGTTCTGTAAGCGTCAAAAAAGGTGACTACGTTGTCTACAACCAGCAGCTAGGTACCGCTGGCATAGACGCTATTTCCGGCAAGCCTGGCATAACCTTTATGGTTTTCCAGAACGGGCAACCAATAGATCCTGCCAAGGCACCTAGAAATTAATTATTTCGCTGCATCAATCGTCTTTTGAATATCAGCTGCAATGCCGTCACAGAGTGTGGCGGCTTTTTTCTTTGCGTCGGCGAACCAGGCGTCGCTGCCGTCTCCTGCAGGGATCATTGAGTTGATGTAGAACTTAATCTTTGGTTCTGTTCCGGAAGGGCGTGCACTTACGATTGTTCCGCTTTCGAGGTAGAACTGGAGAACGTTGCTCTTTGGTAACTCTGGGTCGTTCATAAGGTCGCGTACCTTGATAACTTTTTCGCCGCCAAGTGTTGCTGGTGGGTTAGAACGAAGACCTGCCATCATATTCTTCATTGTTTCTACACCGCTCATACCAGGGAAGTTCTGGGAGATTGCGCGGTCTTCAAAGTAGCCGTATTCCTTGTACATGTCGTCCAGGTGTTCAAGAAGGCTCTTGCCCTGACTGCGCCAGTACAAAATCATTTCGGCACACATTGCGGCAGCTGAAACACCGTCTTTATCCATCACTTCTTTTTCTACCTTGTAGCCGTAGCTTTCTTCCAGTCCAAATACATAGTTGTAGCTTCCGTCACTTTCGAACTTTGCTTCGGTGTTGGCAATCCACTTAAAGCCTGTAAGACAGTCAAACATCTTTACGCCGTATTTTTTACAGATGTAGTCGCCAAAAGGTGAAGTTACTATAGAGCGGATACATGCTGGGTTTGCAGGCATCTTACCAAGCTCTTTGCGGCTAAGGAAAACATATTCCATAAGAAGAGCACCCATCTGGTTTCCGCTAAGAAGTACAAAGTTTCCATCCTTATCTGGGAAGGCTGTACCAAAGCGGTCTGCATCTGGGTCTGTAGCCATAAGACCATCTGCTTTTTCCTTTGTTGCAAGTTCAACTGCCATCTTCAAAGCAGGCTTTTCTTCTGGGTTTGGTTTTTCTACTGTAGGGAAGTTGCCGTCTGGCGCGCGCTGTTCTGGAACTGTAATGATATTAAGTCCAAGGTCACCAAGTACCTTTTCTACGTGCATAGCACCTGTTCCGTGGAGAGGTGTATAAACAATGCGCACATCCTTTGCCTTTTCTTTGATAAGATCAGGGCGGAAAAGCTGTGCCTTACACATTTCCCAGAATGGTTCATCAACTTCTTTGTCTATGATAACAAGCTTACCGCTGGAAATTGCTTCTACACGGGTCATTGTCTTAACTTCTTTTACCTTGTTTACTTCTTCAATAATGCCAACATCATGTGGTTCGATTACCTGTGCACCGTCGTTCCAGTAAGCTTTATAACCATTATACATACGAGGGTTATGTGATGCAGTAACTACAACACCAGTATCTGCCTTGAGTGTGCGGATTGCAAAAGAAAGCTCAGGGGTTGGGCGAAGGCTTGAGAAAAGATAAGCCTTGATTCCATTTGCAGCAAAGATAAGTGCTGTTGCTTCTGCAAATACATCTGAATTCAAGCGGCTGTCGTATGCAACAACTGCGCTAAGTGTTCCGGCTTTTGCCTTGTCTGGGAATGCCTTAAGAACATAGTTTGCAAGGCCCTGTGTAGCCATATTGATTTCGAGTGTGTTCATTCGGTTTGTTCCGCCACCCATAATTCCGCGGAGTCCACCAGTACCAAATTCAAGTGTCTGGTAAAAGCGGTCTTCCAGTTCTGTATAATCTTCTTTAGCAACAAGATCTTCGATTTCTTTTCTAAATCTTTCATCTTGTTCAGCAGCAATATATGCTTTAGCTTTTTCCAAGATTTCTGTTTTTTCCATTTGTTACTCCTTGTATGTATATTATATTATTTTATGCCTTTTGTCATACGTGGATTGCTTCGTCGCCTATGGCTCCTCGCAATATGAAGGGTGTCGCCTTTGAATGACAGTGGCCCTTCGACAAGCTCAGGGCCCGCAGTGTGATGTTTACACATCCGCTTTATCAATAAGCTCTGTCTCCCAAGCGAGTAATGCCTTTTCTTCTTCCACATTATCCCCACACACATCGCACATAATACGGAAAACAGGTTCTGTACCACTTCCACGCATCCAGATAAATGCAACATGCGCGCCCGAATCATCCTTAAAAATAATCTTAAGTCCGCCTTTGCCAGATTCTGACCAGTCACTCACGCCAACAGTTTGTACAGTTCCCTTTGTAATAACAGCCTCATAGCCTGTAATTCCATATTTTTTCTTAAGGTCATCCTTTTTCTTTTCCCAATCGGCTTCAAACGCTTTTTGGAAAGCAGCCTTAAGCGTGGCATGGTCTGTATTCTTTACTTTAAGAATTGCTCTTGGCTCACTAACGCCGGTTGTCGTATAAACCGGTAGCGATTCCAACACATCTGTCAAAGTAAAATCAGGATTATATTTAATACCGGCTTTTTTGCACCAGATTTCGTATAGTCCATCTTCGCGCATCATCAAAAGTTTTATAATTGCAAAAACAGTATTTAACGGATCTCGTACACTTGAAGGATATGTTATTGTTCCACCGTTTGAACCTTCGCCAAGAATACGCACATTCCAGCCTTCCGCACGTTTCTCACGTGCAAGATTTACAACATTTGCTTCTCCAACTTCGGCTCTGAAAACCTCTGCTCCAAGAACATGGCAAATATCATCAATTCTCATAGAAGTAGGGCAGTTTACACAAACCGCAGGCTTAAAGGCAGAATCCCCACCATTTTTCCAGATACTGTAAGTTAATTCTGCAAGTACAGAAAGACTGAAAACTTCCTGAGCCTTAAGAATTACAGCTTTGCCAGCTTTTTCATCCCAGTAAACAATGTTTCCTCTGTCTCCATCACAATCGGGCATATAGCCAAGTATAACATTACAGTTTTTTCGTTTATGAAGATCGTCCATTGCTTCGGCAACATAAACAAGATTTTCTGCTTCCGGTATGATTTCGTGTACAATTTCATCTTCATTCAAGGAATAAAAGTCAATTCCATGAGTTGTAAAGAAATCTTTATCTATACATTTTGCACGAGAACTTCCGTTAAAATCACAAAGCACACCCATGCCTTTTGCACGAATCTGTGAATCAAGCATTTCAAAGAAATCCTTTTGATGCTCTTTGTTGGCGGAATCTGCAATTGTTTCGTAAATAAAATCCTGATATGCATGAAGTGCATTAAATTTAGAGCTTTGTTCTGTCTTATATATCTGCTTTAATGTTGAAGCACTGCTGGAATATGCATTTTTTACAAGCTCATTTAATGCCTTGTCATCTTGAATAAGCTGGGTAAAAGCAGTCACAAGTTTTGCATTTTCTTTTGTTTCAAGAACACCACCATCATTTATTCCAAATTTTATTCCATTGTGACCTATTGGATTATGACTTGCCGAAATATATATAAAGCCATCGAGTTTCTTTGCATAAGCCATAATTTCTGGAGCAGAAGTAACTCCCGAATATTGAACGACGGCACCTTTATAGACCAGTGAATGTAAAATTGCATCGGCAATTTGCGGACCAGTTGGTCTTGCATCAATTCCAACCGCAATTACCGGAGTTTCCTGTCCTGTTATGGAAACAATATAATCAGAAAAGACAGAAGCAGCCGCAATACACAGAGCCTGATCAGACTCGCTGATTTGTGGATTTCTGTCCTGTTCATCACCTGATACAGCAAAAACTTTTCGCCATCCACTGGCAGATAAAATCATGTTATGTGTCATATTAATAATTTTACCACCAAAAGCCCAAAAAAACAAATAAAGAAAGGTAAATGAAATTAATATATTGATAATATATAGTCAACCTGTTTTGTTTTACCAAGGAAATTAAGTGCCGAAAGACCTAACGTTGAACGACCAGGTGTTAGCATTGCTTCTCCAAGCAGCAAAAGGGTATCGTCTGGATAAAGCTCTGAAGATGTGTATTTTTTCTTTCCTGTAACGTAAAGCTTTCCGTTAGCCTGACCAACAGTATCAAAAGAGATTTCATCAATAACGACACCATTTATTGTTACGGCTGTCTTATACGGTACACTAATCTTGTTTCTTGCCTGATAAACCTTGTATTGACCAGATGGAAAAACTTTATTTTCGCGAAGATCAAAATATTTTCCATCTTTATTTTGAAGCATAACTCCACTTATAACGTAATCAATTTCATTTTCTGTACGTGGAAGAAGAATTTTAGGATTGATTGCTGTTGACTTTTGATTATCTATAAGCTGAAATTCAAGACAACTTCTGTCTTTTTGCCAGCCGGAATTTCCTGTTTCGCCGATTATTTCTCCTTCGCTTATGAAATCTTTACCAGTTGTCTTTTCTATTACTGAATTAGTTTCAAGATTTGCATATACCGAAATTAAATCATCTTCGTGCGAAAGAATTATAGAAGTTCCAAGAGTTGAAGGAAAAAATTCTGAATCATCATTAATATCTGTCATGATTATAAGAATTTTTCCATCTTTTACAGCCTTTACTTCGGAAGGATCATTAAATATTAAAGAAGTACTGATTTTTCCACCGATATTTTGACCAAAATATGAAATAACCGATTTATCGTCATGCTCTTCCTGAGGCCATCCAACACCAAAAACTGTACCCGAGATAAATAAAACTGCAAAAAACAAAAATATCTTTTTCATATTTTAATCCTTTGTTATCTTTACTTTGGAAATTGATGTGTCCTGTCCAACATAAAGACTGTTATTATATGTTTTTATAAAGGCAGTTTCTGCTGTAAAAGTAAACGAGCCTTCCAGCGTATCTGTTTTTTCGATGATGTAAACAGTGTATTCATTTTCATTTTTACCAAGAACAAAAATAAGCGAATCTGTTTCTTCGATTGCAATTACGGTTTTGTCAATTTTAATCTCTGTGGCGTTTTGTTTTTCAATATCATAAATACCAAGATAGTTTTCATAATTGTAAAGGATTCGTTTATCATTATCACAGAATCTTACAACTGTCTGCCTGTTCATATTTGAGTTTAAAAAGTTATGATAAACTATTTTTGGCTGAGAACCTTCATTCTTTGTAAGTACAAAACGCTGTTTTCCATGACCAGAAACAGAAGCAATGTAAACACCATCAGAAGAAACATCAAGGCCAAGAATAACCTTGTAATCGCTTCCTCCCGGCGAAAAGCTTAAGGCTTCTGAGCCTGTTTCGTTATTTATAATTCTGATTAATCCGTTTGAATAGCCTGTTGCCGTATATTTTTCTTTTGAACTGAAGGTTGTTAAAGGAATTGTATTTTCATTTGTCCATAAAAGCTTTCCTGTGTTATCGCAGCGGGCAAAAGATGCACCACCAGGAAGAAAGACATAAATTCTATCCTGTTCAAAGAAAGGGTAGCCCGGTGACTGAATTATTCCCTGTTCTTCGTTTTTATTGTTGTAAAAAGTAATATTTTCGGCATCTGTATTATAAATGGCGTAATAATCGGAAGAAATGGAAGCTTTTACAGGAAAGGTTTTAAAAGTTGTAATCTGTCCCTCTTCTGTAAAATAACCGATTGATTGTCCAAGCTTAAAATAGATTTTTTTTGTATCTGCAGGAATGTTTTTTACAGCAGGGCCTGAAATACTTTTTTTCCATTCGGGAGTAAAGTTATATTCCTTGTTTAGTGGGCGTGCGGCCAGAATTATATATATTATGATAAAGATTATTGCAAAAAATATAAAAAGATGTATGTGATTTTTTGATTTCATATTTTATATAATATTGTAAAAACATGAAAAAAACAATTACAAAAAACATATAAAATCATCATGAGCGGGCCGCCGTCACTGTGCATATACTTGACAAAAAAGCGTAGAAAATGCAAAATATTACATAGATTTCAAATGAAAACAATAAAAAAGTATTAAAAGGGGCTGAAAATGACTGATGACATCTTAACTATTGAAGAAGTTGCAAAATATCTTCGTGTTTCTGACAGAACTGTTTATGACTGGGCACAAAAGGGTGAAATTCCTGCCGGAAAAATTGGAACTGTATGGCGTTTTAAGAAGTCAGAAGTTGAAAATTGGGTAAACGCACGTTTATCTTCAAGTGCCTTTAAGCAGAATGATTCAGAAATCCTTGTTAAGAATATTTTATCACCAGAACGCATTGTTTTTATAAATCACAGCACAAAGCATGATGCAATTGTTCAGCTTTCGAATGTACTTGCAACAGCACCTCAGATTAAAAATGCTTCAGAACTTACTTCAGAAATCCTTAAACGTGAAGAACTTATGTCTACTGCGATTGGAAAGGGCATTGCAATTCCTCACGTTCGTCTTTCTTCTGTAACAGATTTAGTTATGGCTGTTGGAGTTTGCCGTAAGCCTATTTCTGATTATCAGACAATTGATGATGAACCGGTAGATCTTCTTTTTATGATTGCCGCTGCTTATAATCAGCATTCACTTTATCTTAAGACAATTTCTCATTTCTGTGCAAAACTTAAGCAGGAAGGAATTCACGAAGCTCTTGTAAATGCTAAAAGCGCAGAAGAAGTTTTCGGACTTCTTTCTTAGGTTATGGTAAAATCACAGGAATCCATTTGCTTCTATCGGCATGTTCCTGTGCAATCATTCCCCATGTAACAGCCGCAGTTGTTTCTCCCATTAGGAATTCTCGTCCTGTACCTTCAACTTCATATTTCTGGCCGGGTGCCTTGTTTTCGAATGCTGCAAGTGCGTGACTATATTCTCGTGAAATAAGCATAAATGATTCCAGATCTGCTGCACGTAAAAGGATACATACAAGCATACTTCTTGAATCACAGTCATTGCCCTGACCGCAGATTACAGCCGGAATATTTGTAAAGTCTGTTGAAGATGTAGTTTTATTATCTCGTTTATAATCAAAGCCCTGAACCCATGAAAGAATTGTCTGAGCATATTCGAGCTCTGGATTTGAAGGATTTTTCTTCTGGCATATCGGATAAAGCTTTTTAATAACATCCTGAGAAACCTGAGAAAGCCGTCCATAACTGTCTCTGTAAACAAGTCTGTAGTAACGCTGCCAGGCTTCCTTCCAGAGATTGTGTTTTTCGTATAAAAGAAGGACTGAATATTCCATTTCCAGAACAAACTGTGCTGCTTCGATATCGTTTTTTTCTATAAAAGAATTGATTACGTTTCCTTTGATATCAAGTGTTACGTTTTTCTTTCCTTCATATGGATAAGCATAAGTTACGATTATACCCGGGAAGCAGTAATAGTTATCGTCTGTACAAAGCGAATTAAGAATAGACATAATAAACGGATTGCAGCTTTGTCTTGTTTCTGCAGTAGAATAGCTTAAAAGAACTATATAAGCACCGTGTTTTTTTAATGGAGCACAGACAGCCCAGCCTGAATATTTTTTTTCAAGTGTCATTGAAAAATCTGAAATTGCACATTCCTGACTGTTGTTCCAGGAAAAAGTATCTATTTCCATTGCGGCAGAAAGCTTTTTAAGAGTTATACCTAAAACTCTTGCAGCTGAATCATACGTTTCATCATCATAAATTTTAAGAATAAACTGAACAGGATAATTTGGATGAGTAAAATGATAAGACATCTGATCGTCAGAAATGTCGTTTAATTCAAAGCCTTCTGGAATATCAAGCGAATAACCATAAACCGAATCAGATACTATTTCTGCAAAGGAATTAATATTTATAAATAAAAGTAAAAAGGCTGTAGAAAAAAGTCGGAAAAGCTTATGTCTTGTCATTTTTAAAATCCTCGTTTATATTGGTTTTGATGAACTCATTACAACCTGTAAATATTATATACGAAAACTCAGAAATTTTCATCATAAATAAAAAAGCCGGTATGCCTGTTCAGGGCGGAGAAAAAATTGCGCATCCACTTGATGAAGAGCTTGCAAAACAGGTTGGGTATAAGGTTTATTTAGTTCACAGACTTGATAAAGATACTTCGGGACTGATGATTGTTGCAAAAAATCCTGCTGCTGCAAATAAATGGACAAAGCTTATAGCTTCAAAGGAAGTTAAAAAAGAATATATTGCAGTTTGCGCAGGAACTCTTGAGCAGAAAAACGGAATAATCAGTGAAGAAATAATTCAGCATGGACAGAGAAAAAAGGCTGTAACTCATTATACTGTTGAAAAAGAATGGCAGATTGAAAGGGAAGGTGAGCCTCCGATTTTAATGAGTCAGATAAGACTTTTGCTTGAAACCGGACGTATGCATCAGATTCGTATTCATCTTGCAAAGCAGGGCTGTCCGATTGCAGGCGATGATCAGCATGGTAATTTTAAATTGAATAAAATACTACGAAAAGCAGCGGGAATAAAGCATCTGCAGTTGTTCTCTGTTAGACTTACTGTTCCAATGTATGATGGACAACAATCATTCGAAATTGAATCGTTTGATATATAAGGTGCCAGGTGCCAGGTGCCAAAGGGGAAAGCCTTCCCCTCGGCCGCACTTCGTTGCGTCCTACCCCTTCGAGCGGGGCACATCCCCGCAACACCCCTGTCACCTAGAACCTAGAACCTAATAATCTTGACCGTTTTCCCTTTCCCCGTTAAAATATTAATAATATGTTTGATGTAAAAGATTCTGATTTTTTTGATATAGAAGATGACGCATTTGATACTATTGTAGAAGACGACATCAGTTTTACCGGCAGTATCAAAATGAAAAAGCCTTTCCTTATTCGTGGAAAAATCACTGGAAAAATAGATACAGAAAGTGATCTTGTTATAGATACTAATGCAGTTGTTGAGGCAGATATTAATGCTGCAAGAGTTTTAATCCGTGGAAATGTAAAAGGCAATGTTCACGGTGAAAAGCTTATTTTTGTTACATCGTCGGGCTCTCTCGATGGTGATATTGTTACTCAGAAGGTTGTCCTGGAACCGGGCAGCGACTTTTCCGGTAAATGTACGATGGTGAAATAATGATGAAAAAGTTTACATCAATTGGATTTATTGTTCTGCTCTTTTTGTGTTCTTATGGAGTTTTTGCTCAGACTCAACAGAAGGATGCTCTTGTTTTATATCACAATGGAAAATATAAAGAATCTGTTGAAGTCTGCGAAGAAGAATTAAAGGAAAATCCTAACAGAATTGAATCTTATGTTGTTATGTGCTGGTCTCTTGTAAAAAATAAGCAGTATGCCGAAGCAGAACAACGCGCAACTGAAGGCCTTAAAATCAGTTCTTATGATCTTCGTCTTATAGAGATTCTTGGCGAAGCACGTTATTATCTTGGAAAAAATGCCGGTGCTATGGAACAGTTTCAGAAATATGTTGCCAGTGCACAGGATAACGGTTCACGTGTTGGTTCTGCTTATTATTTTATGGGCGAAATTTATATCCGTCAGGGAAGATACCAGCATGCAGATATTTCGCTTTCTTCTGCCGTTAAGAAAGAACCTCTTATTGACAACTGGTGGATACGACTTGGTTATGCCAGAGAAATGGCTGGAAATTATCTTGAAGCACTGGAAGCTTATGATGAAGCGTTAAGACTTAATTCTTCTTCTGTTGATGCTTCTCGTGGTCGTGAACGCGTAAAAGATAAGATAAAATAAAAAGTGAGTACAGTCAGAATAGAAACATTGGGCTGCCGCTTGAATCAGATAGAAAGTGAAGCTGCAGCCAGACTTTTTACAGATGCAGGTTTTACTGTTTTTCTTGAAGGGGTTACGGCTTCTTCACCGGAAGACGATGAAACGCTTCTTGTTATAATCAATACATGTGCAGTAACTCAGAAGGCCGAACAAAAGGCTCGACGAATAATTCGTCTTGTTCTTAAAAAATATAAAAGGGCGGCTGTTCTTGTTACCGGGTGTTATGCGCAGCTTTCTAAAAATCAGATTGAAAAAATTGATGAAAGAATTGTCGTGCTTGGCGGACAGGTAAAAAGTCGTCTTATAAAAATACCGGATATCTTGAAAAATTATACCAGCGATGATTTTGATTGTACAGATTTTATTTCACTTGTAAAAAATGATGTAGTTTCTATTCCTGTGCTTAAGCCTGATTTTCCGGAAGATTCTTTTAAGCTTTCTACAACTGCTATGCTTGCGCATTCACGTGCGAGCCTTAAAATTCAGGATGGCTGTAATAATGCCTGCTCTTACTGCACAATTCATATTGCACGCGGACACAGTGTTTCGCTTGATGTTAATACTGCTGTGGAACGCGTAAAGGCTTTGGAAAGAACTGGTTATGATGAAGTTGTGCTTACTACTATAAATATTGCTCAGTATAACGGCGCGTTTACAAAACCAGATGGCACTGTTGAATATTTTGATTTTGTTCATCTGCTGTCAAAACTGCTACAGGAAACTTCTAAAATAAATTTTCGTATTTCGAGCCTTTATCCACAGATTGTTAATGATGATTTTTGCAATGTCATAGAGGCTGCTCGTGTTCGTCCTCATTTTCATATTTCTGTTCAAAGTGGAAGCGACAGAATTCTTGGTTTGATGAACCGCGTGTATAAGCGTGATGCTGTAATTTCTGCCTGTAAAAAAATAAGGATTGCAAAACCTGACGCTTTTATTGCGTGCGATATTATTACTGGTTTTCCCGGAGAATCTGATAAAGATTTTTATGAAACCTATGAATTGTGTCGCGAATGTAATTTTGCCTGGATTCATGCGTTTCCTTTTTCAGAAAGACCGGGTACTCCTGCGTGCAGTATGAAGCCAAAGATTCCGCAGGCGGTTTCTGGAGAACGTGCTAAAAAAATTACTGAACTTGCAATTAATAATAAGATTGAATATATAAAAAGATTTGTCGGTCAAAAGATTAGTGCTGTTGTAGAAAAGCAGATTAGTGATACGGGTGAATACAGATACCATTGTATGACAGAAAACTTTATTCATTGTGAGCTTGTTGCACAAGAAAGACTTGAACCAAATAAAACTGTTTTTGTACAGATTACTATGCCATTGGAAAACCGCATTAAAAAGGGTGGAGAAATTGAAGCTGCTGCCACCTATTTGCCTTAACATTAACTTTTCACTATAATATTTACTCAAAAATACAAATCAAATAAGGTGAATTTTGTGTATTTTTTTAAGGAGTATTATTATGGCTATTGATGAAAAGCTACAGACAATCAGGCACAGTTGTGCACACGTAATGGCAGAGGCAATCCTTCATTTGTATCCTGGTACAAAGATTGCTATTGGTCCCGCTATTGATAATGGATTTTATTATGATTTTGATTTTCCGACTACAACAAAATTCACCGAAACCGATTTTGCCGCAGTAGAAAAAGAAATGCGACGCATTATTGCCGGAAATCATGATTTTGTTAGAAAAGAAGTAAGCCGCGATGAAGCATTAAAGCTTTTTGAAGGTCAGGATTATAAGATTGAATTAATTAATGATCTTCCTGCTGATGCTGTTATTACAACTTACGAACAGGATGGTTTCCTTGATCTTTGTCGTGGACCTCATGTTGCAAATACAAAAGAAATTAATGGTCAAGCATTCAAGCTTACAAAGGTTGCCGGTGCTTACTGGCGCGGTGATTCAGATCGCCCTATGCTTACACGTATTTATGCTGTTTGTTTTGCAAAACCAAATGATCTTTCTGATTATTTGAAGATGCTAGAAGAAGCTGAAAAACGTGATCATCGAAGAATTGGTCAGGAAATGGATTTGTTCCATCTTGATCCCGAAGATCCGGGTCAGATTTTCTGGCATCCAAATGGCTGGACAATTTATACTGTAATGCAGAATTATATGCGCAAGATGATTCTTCGCGACGGTTATAAAGAAGTTAATACACCAGCAATCATGCCTCGTACACTTTGGGAACGCTCTGGTCACTGGGGTCATTACAAACAGAATATGTTTATTACGGAATCGGAAAAACGTATGTTTGCAATTAAGCCTATGAACTGTCCTGGCGCAATTGAGATTTTTAAGAATCGTCAGCGCTCTTATAAGGATTTGCCTTTGCGTCTTGCAGAGTTTGGACATGATGTTCGTAATGAACCAAGTGGAACTCTTCATGGTGTAATGCGTATCCGCGGCTTTGTTCAGGATGATGCTCATATCTTCTGTACCGAAGAACAGCTTGGTTCAGAGGTTGCAAAATTCTGTAAGCTTTTGAAGAACGTTTATCATGATTTTGGTTTTGATAAGCTTGTAGTAAAATTTTCTACAATGCCGGAAGATCACGTAGGAGATTTAGCAACCTGGGAACGTGCCGAAAAGCAGCTTAGCGATGCCTGTCACGAAGCTGGACTTGAATACGAAATTCAGCCGGGTGAAGGTGCCTTCTATGGTCCAAAGCTTGAATTTAAATTATACGATTGTCTTGGTCGTGAATGGCAGTGTGGTACAATTCAGGTTGACTATCAGCTTCCTAGTGCAGAACGTCTTGATGCTACTTATATTGGTGCAGATAACCAGAAGCATCATCCAGTAATGCTTCACCGTGCTGTTTTGGGAAGCTTTGAACGCTTCTTTGGTATTCTGGTAGAAAACTTTGCCGGTGCTTTCCCTGCATGGCTTGCTTTTGAACAGGTTGCCGTTGTTCCTGTAACTAATGAATTTGATGATTATGCTTCAAAGGTTAATGATGCTCTGCTTGCTGCAGATATTCGTTCAAATGCATATCTTGATGATGAAAATATGAAGGCAAAAATCAAGCGCATTTCTCAGGAGCATAAAACACCTTATATTCTTGTTGTTGGTCAGAAGGAACGCGATGAAGGAACTGTATGTATCCGCTACCGTTATTCAAGCCAGAAACCACAGGAAACAAAGAAACTCGAAGACTTTATTTCTTACGTTCAGCAGAAGAATGAAGAAAAAGGAACTTCGATATAATTAAAAAAAAATCAACTTTTTTGTTCAATTTGAGGGGTATTCCACTTGAACAAAAAGGTTGATTGTTATATATTATATAAATCACGGGCAATAGCGCAGCTGGTAGCGCGTCTGGTTTGGGACCAGGATGTCGGGGGTTCAAATCCCTCTTGCCCGATAGAGCTCTCTGAATAAGAGAGCTTTTTTATTTTAACTCATGGCAGTTTCCCCCGACATCCTACGGGTGCCGTCCTCGCTCGCAAGTCTCGCTCGGAGCCTTTTTTAAGGTAAATCCTAAAAAATTGCGCTTCCGCACAATTTTTTTTAACGGATTTCCTATAGTAGGCAGGTTCAAATCCCTCTTGCCCGACTTGGGGCTGTCCCAAAAGTATGGAGCAGCCCTTATTATTTTTAAATTTACAAGTGAATGCAAATCTGCTAAAATT
>JAGCTZ010000127.1 GCA_017963165.1 Treponema sp. | reverse complement strand
CGTTCGCGACTTTATTCAGGCTAACTATACAGAGTATGATGGAGATCAGTCTTTCCTGGCTGGTCCTACTGCAGCTACTAACAAGCTTTTTGATGAGCTCCAGAAATTGCAGAAGGCTGAACATGAAAAGGTTTCTGTAGGTCTGGATGGAAAAGAAAGAAGTGGTGTTCTTGATATGGATACTGATGTTGTATCAGGTCTTACATCACACCCAGCAGCTTACATCTGCCCTGAAGGAAAGGAACTTGAGCAGGTTGTAGGTCTTCAGACAGACAAACCTTTGAAGCGTGCATTCATGCCATTTGGTGGAATTAACATGGCAGAGCAGTCTTGCGAAATGTACGGCTACAAGAGAAACGAAGAACTCCACAAAATCTTTACAGAATATCACAAGACTCATAACCAGGGTGTATTTGATGTTTACACTCCTGAGATCCGCAAGGCTCGTTCAGCTCATATTTTGACTGGACTTCCAGATACATACGGTCGTGGTCGTATTGTTGGTGACTACCGCCGTGTTGCTCTTTATGGTATTGATTACCTTATCAAATGCAAGGAAGAGGACAAGCTCAACTACGGTAACGGAACAATGACAGAAGACATTATCCGTCAGCGCGAAGAGCTTACAGACCAGATTAATGCTCTTAAAGGCATTAAGGCTATGGCTGCTCTTTATGGCTATGATATTTCTAAGCCAGCTACAACTGCTAAGGAAGCTTTCCAGTGGTTGTACTTTGGTTACCTTGCTGCTATTAAGACTCAGAACGGTGCTGCTATGTCTGTTGGTCGTGTTTCTACATTCCTCGACATCTACATCGAACGTGACCTTAAGAAGGGCATCCTTACAGAAGAAAAAGCACAGGAACTTGTTGACCATATCGTTATGAAGTTCCGTATGGTACGCTTTGCTCGTATCGAATCATATAACCAGCTCTTCTCTGGTGACCCTGTATGGGCTACTCTGGAAGTAGGTGGACTTGGACAGGACGGACGCGCTCAGGTTACAAAGAACGACTTCCGCTTCCTCCACACATTGGAAAACATGGGACCAAGCCCTGAGCCAAACATCACTGTTCTTTACTCAAAGAGACTCCCAGAAAACTTCCGCCGCTATGCTGCAAAGATTTCTATTGATACATCTTCTATCCAGTACGAGAACGACGACATCATGCGCCCAATCTGGGGTGATGACTACTCAATCTGCTGTTGTGTATCTGCTACACAGACTGGAAAAGAAATGCAGTTCTTTGGTGCCCGCGCTAACCTTGCTAAGGCTTTGCTTTACGCTATCAACGGTGGTAAGGATGAAGAAGCTGGTCTTACACCTGGTGTACAGGTTGGTCCAGAGATCGCTCCAATCACATCTGAATATCTTGACTATGATGAAGTAATGAAGAAGTACGACATCATGCTCGAGTGGTTGTGTGACCTTTATGTAAATACATTGAACCTCATTCACTACATGCATGATAAATACTACTACGAAGCTGCAGAACTTGCTCTTATTGATACAAACGTACGCCGTACATTTGCTACCGGTATTGCAGGTTTCTCTCACGTAGTTGATTCTCTTTCTGCTATCAAATATGCAAAGGTTAAGGTTCTCCGCCGTGATATCAACATCACAGACAAGAAGGGCAACAAGATCTTTGCTCCAAATATGGCTTATGACTTCCAGATCGAAGGTGACTTCCCACGTTACGGACAGGATGATGACCGTGCAGACGAAATTGCAGTATGGTTGCTCAAGACTTTCATTGGTAAAGTAAAGAAGCACCCGACATACCGCAACGCAGAGCCTACAACTTCTATCCTTACTATTACTTCTAACGTTGTATACGGTAAGGCTACTGGTGCTCTTCCTAACGGACGTCCAGCTCACGCTCCATTCTCTCCAGGAGCTTCTCCATCTTACGGTGCAGAAACAAAGGGGCTTATCAAGTCTTTGAACTCTGTTGCTAAGGTTCCATACAAGTACTCACTTGATGGTATTTCTAACACACAGACAATCAACCCTTCTGCTCTTGGACACGATGAAAACGAGCGCGTTTCTAACCTTGTAAACGTTCTTGACGGATACTTCTCTAAGGGTGCTCACCACCTGAACGTAAACGTATTCGGCGTTGAAAAGCTCAAGGACTGCCAGGCTCACCCTGAAAAACCTGAATATGCTAACTTCACAGTTCGTGTATCTGGTTATGCAGTACGCTTCATCAACCTTACAAAGGAACAGCAGGACGACGTTATCGCTCGTACCTGTCACGCATCTTTGTAATCATCGGGGTTCCTGAGCTGAATTGGGGTCCCTGAGGCTCTCGAAGGGCCCTCATAAAAGAAACGTCGCTTTGAAAAAAGCGGCGTTTTTTTATGCCCTCGACACTTTTCATTTTATTTTTGCCAAAACTTATGTTATAATTTCTTATCAATTATCATGAACAGTCTTAAAAAAGAATTCTTATCACGCGGCAAAGATTTTCAAATGGCCTGGTTTATCTCTCTTCTTATAGGATTAGAGGGTATTTTAATGACCATAATTTGTTTAAAAGATTCTAACTGGAGAATGGTCATTATTTCTTTTTCCTATGGAATGGTTATGCTGGGTGTCTTTGCTCATATAAATATTACAAAGCGCCTTGGTCCTTTTTATGCCTGTTCTTACATGATTGTTGCTTTTCTTACGCTTGATTTTCTTATTGATGGCGGTACCGAAGGTTTTGGTATTATTTGGATGACTATAATTCCTCTTTTTACGGTTTATGTCCTTCCATATAAAAGTTTTTTCATTATTAATTCCAGAGTTTTTTTTATACTGATGCTTGGTATGTGGACTCCCTTAAATAATTTTGTTTACGATTACAGCAAAACTTTTGAAACAAGGTTTCCTCTTATATATCTGGTTGATTTCTTATTTGCTGCCTTTTTAAAACATCGTATTTTATCTACAGAAAAAGATTTGAATCATCAGAAGGATCTGCTTGCTACAGAAATACAGCAGGCGGCTTTAATTCAAAAAACTTTTTTTAATCAGGATTATTCGCATTTTTCGGATTGGGAAATTGCGTGTCGTTGTGTTCCTATGGCGGGAGTTTCCGGTGACTTATATGATTTTTATCCTTCAAAAGAAAAGGATAGTAACGCTCTGTGTGGAGCCGGAATTTTTGATATTTCGGGGCACGGTATTTCTTCTGGAATTCTTTCACTGCTTGCAAAAAACATAATTATGCAGGAGTTCTATGAATGTAATAATCTTTCTATGGAAGAAACTGTAAAAAAGATAAATGAACGTTTTATAACAGAGAAGGGCGGAATTGACAATTACATTACGGGAATCCTTTTGCGTTGTAATGGAAATGAAATAGAGCTTGTTAATTCCGGGCACCAGCGTCCTTTGCTATATAGAAATAAAGGAAATATAATTGATTTTATAGAAAACTCTGAAAAGGCTTTTGGCGCAATAGGAATAAGCAATTTTCCTTCTACTTATGATTCGCTTAGATTTACAATGGAAAAAGGTGATGAGCTGATATTATACACCGATGGAATTGTAGACTGTGAAAATGATGAAAAGGAAGCTTTTGGTTATGAAAGACTGTTTCAGTCATTTAAGAAGTCTGCCGGTTTTTCTGCAGAAGAACAGCTTGTAATGCTTTTTGACGAACTGTCTGAGTTTGCCGGAAAAGTTGAACCCGAGGATGATAAAACCCTTGTCATCCTCCGCAAGAAATAATTTTTATGAATTCTTTTCCTGGAATTCCTTTCGTGAAAAATCTGTAAGTTGTTCAAGTTCTTTTGTAAGCTCTTTATTTTGTGTCATTAATGTAAAGTAGTCTGTGAGTTTATCCATGTCTTCCTGTAAAACTGCGTGTCCCTGCAAATGAATGTTTGCTGCAAGATTTTGCGAAAGACCTTTTTGTCTGTAATAAGTTTCTGCACGTTTTATACATTCCCACATAGCTGGTCCGTTTACCCAGTCTTCACCGATGCAGGAAGCAATCATAAAATAATAACGATTTTTGTCTGCACATAAATTTATAAGGTTTTCCTGATTAATTGGGATTTCGCTTTCGGCTTTGTATTCAAGAAATTTATCAATAAACCAGCCCTGTTCGTCTTTTGATTGAAGGGCCCCTAGCGGTTCATTTTTGCCGTAGGTGTAAGAAGCGTCACCACCTTTAGAAGAAAAGTCATAGGTTTTTCCTTCTGATTTATAATCAAAAAGCGCAAGACCACCTGCTCCGGAACAGGAAGGTGCTGTCATTTTGAATCTTGATTCAAAAGCTCCGCAGACTGCTGCAGCTTTTCCCCAGCGTGAAACCCCTGTGATAATTGAATTGTCAGGATTTAATCCAAGTTCTTTAGCAGCACCATTATAAAGCGCATCAAGAACTTTTGAAGCAGCCCAAGCCCAGGCCATAAGGACGCCAGTTTGTGATTGTGGTTCTTTGCTGTAAGGATAAAGCTCGTAGAAAAGGCCTTTGCGTTCGTTGTTGTCGCTTGCTATGTTCAGACAGAAATCGGTAAAAACAAGCATTGCATAACCTTTATTCAAAGCTAGTGCCAGCGGTTCTATTGGATGAAACGAAACAATAAATGGTACAGAGGTCTGAATATTTTGTGGAAGATAAACTGTAATTGAAAAAGAAACTATTTTATTGTTATGGCAGACATTTATGTTAAGTACTTTTCTTGCCTGCTCTGTATATTCCTGCGGCACCTTAACCCATGGAATGTTTATGTTAAGTGGAGTTCCGGAAGGAATGTCTTCTATGTTGTAAGAGACTTTTTCGCCTGTCCTCCAGATTCCGTAAATGTTTTCCTGATAAAATTTTAGAATTGCTTCTTTGTCTTTCATTTTTGATTTCCTTTTTCTTTTGTTAATTATATTCCAAAAAAATAATTCTTTCACTATTATTATACTATGTCTTTTATAGATATTCTTTTTATAGACCAGTATATCGCAGTGATTAATAAACCATCAGGACTTTTGAGTGTTCCTTTCCCGGGTTTTAAGGGAAAAACTGCTCAATCTATTCTGGAAGATATTTTACGTAGACAGGGAAAAGCAAATTCTCATCACAGACCATTTGCTGTTCACAGACTTGACCGCGATACAAGTGGTGTTATGATGTTTGCACTTTCGCAGAATGCTCAGAAAAAAATTATGGACGGCTGGCACAAAATTGTAACAGAACGATTGTATCATGCGCTTGCAGAAGTACCACGAGCCGGCAGTAAGTTTCCATCGTTACCAGACCCAAATGAAGGATGGATAAATGATAATCTTTCGTTTAATAAGCATCATGTGGGGTATGTCCCTTCGACAGGCTCAGGGACCACAGGTCGGCAAGGGACCACACCTGCCAGAACACATTATAAAATCATAAAGCAGGGCAGCCGCTACGCTTTGTTTGAATTGTCTTTGGATACCGGCAAGAAAAATCAAATACGTGCCCATTTAGCAGCATACGGTTATCCGCTTGCCGGCGATAAAGATCATCGCGCCCACACAAATCCCTTCAACCGCCTGTGTCTTCACGCCTGCACCCTTGAGTTTGTCCATCCTTTTACCCACGAACAAATGAAGTTCGAAATCCCAGAGCCTTCTGAATGGATTAAATCTTTATAGATTATTTCTCCGGCAAAAGGGGGAATATAACCTTTTATAATGATAAAAAAAGGTTAGAAACAATGAATAACAGAAATTGACTTGAAAAATAAAAGACGCGGAGTGGGCAATGGCGGACGGCAACTTCTGAGATTTTTTGGCGTATGCCATAGAAGAAAGTAGAGGATTTGCGCAGCAAACCGCAGACTTTCTTCACAAAAAAATGCTCAGCCGTTGCTGGTCGACATTGACCACGGGAGCGGCTTTTATTTTTCCTTTACCAATGACTTTAATTTATTGTATAATTAAGTATTCTTTTTAGAGGTATTTTATGAAAGGTTACATTCATCAGCTCGAAAGCTTTGGTTGCGCAGACGGTCCTGGCAGCCGTTTTATTATCTTTTTTTCTGGTTGCCCATTACGCTGCCTTTATTGTCATAACCCGGATACCTGGAAGATGACAGCTGGAAAACAGTACACTGTAGAAGAACTACTTGCCGAAGCAGAAACCTGTCGTGCCTACTGGGGTAAAAAAGGCGGCATTACAATTAGTGGTGGAGAGTCTTTGTTCCAGCTTGATTTTTTGATCGAACTTCTTACCGAATGTAAAAAACGAAACATTAATACCTGTATAGATACCTCGGGTGCGTGCTTTACAAAGGAAGGCGAGTGGTTCACAAAATTCCAGAAGCTTATGGAAGTAACAGACCTTCTGCTTATGGATATTAAGCATATAAACGAAGACGAACACATAAAGCTTACAGGTCAGAGTGGCAAGAATATCCGCGAGATGTTTGCATACCTTGACGAAATTAAAAAGCCTATATGGATCCGACACGTGCTTGTTCCAGGCATTACAGATAATGACGAATATCTTACACAGACTCGCGATTTTATTAGAACTCTTCACAATGTAGAGCGTGTTGAGATTTTGCCATATCATGGTCTTGGCGCCATGAAGTACAAGGATCTGGGAATTGATTATCCGCTCAAAGATCTGGAAAGCCCGACTGTTGAAAGAGTTGCTAACGCCAGAAAGATACTGGAGTGTGAGAAGTATACGAAATGGAATGAATAGGTGTTAGGTGTTAGTGGCTAGGTGCTAGGGGCGTTGCGGGGATGTGCCCCGCTCAGGGGGTAGCGGACAAGACCGCAGGAAACGAAGTGACCGAGGACTTGGGAGCGAAGGGGGCTTCCCCCTCCTAAAACCTAAAACCTATATATTGAGAAACACATCTTTTTTCTATATAATATTACATCAATGAAAGAGGTCAACGAATGATAGATAAGTGGGAAATTGTAATTGGTTGCGAAATTCATACACAGCTTTTAACTAAAACAAAGGCCTTTTGTGCCTGCGAAAATAGATATGGAGGAATGCCTGACACACGTGTTTGTCCTGTTTGTCTTGGACTTCCTGGTGCTATGCCGCGTATTTCTAAAGGTTATGTGGAACTTGGTGCAGTTGCAGGTCAGGCTCTGAATTGTAATATTGCACGTTATACTAAATTTGATCGTAAGCATTATTTTTATCCTGACCTTGCAAAGGGTTATCAGATTACTCAGTATGATATTCCGCTTTGTACAGATGGTTATGTTGACCTTCCTCTTATTCACTATCCAAAGGATGAACAGCCTGGTGGTGAAAAATGCCGTACAAAAAACTTTAAGGGTGATGATTGTATTATTGACGGAAAATATCGCCGTGTACGTGTAGAACGAATTCACCTTGAAGAGGATGTTGGTAAGTCACTTCACCTTCAGGGTGCACACTCTTATATTGACTACAACCGTTGTGGTACACCTCTTATTGAAATTGTAACTAAGCCGGATATGACGTCGCCGGAAGAAGCAGCTCTTTTTATGCAGACTGTTCAGGAAATCCTTCGTTATGTAAAAGTAACAAACGGAAACCTTGAAGAAGGTAATATGCGCTGTGATGCAAACATTAACTTGAATGTTTGGGAAGACGGTAAACTCTGGCATACTCCAATTTCAGAAATTAAAAACCTTAACTCTTTCCAGAAAATTAAAGATGCCTGTGCCTACGAAGCTCAGCGCCAGCTTAAAGAATTTATGGAAGACAGACAGGAATTTAATCCTGGTTTTAAGGTGACAATGGGTTGGAACGACGAAGAAGGTAAGACTGTTGTTCAGCGTACTAAGAACTCTTTTGTTGATTACCGCTTTGTTGTTGAACCTGATATTAAGCCGTTTACTGTAAGCGAAGAATTGATTGCTGCCGCAAAAGAAGCTGTTGGTGAATTGCCTGAAGCTAAACGTGTTCGTTATAAGGCACAGTATGGCATGAGCGACTTTGACGTAGAAACTATTACTTCGTCTAAGGATCTGGCTATGTTCTTTGAAGAGGCTGCAAAAAAATCAAAGAATCCTAAGCGTGCCGTAAACCTTATTCTTGCAGAATTGCTTGCAGTTTTGAACGAGAAAAAACAGACTATAAATGATGTTTCTATAACACCTGGTCATATTGCAGAGCTTGCCGATGCACTTGAAGATGGAAAGATTACTTCAAAGCAGGGTAAGGATGTTTTTGCCGAAATGCTTGCTTCTAACAAAATGCCTTCTGTAATTATAAAAGAAAAGGGTATGGAAGTTGTAAGCGATACTGGTGCTATCGAGAAACTTGTTCAGGATGTTATTGCTGCAAATCCAAAGGCTGTCGAAGATTACAAGAGCGGAAAGACTAATGTAGTCGGTTGGTTGATGGGACAGGTTATGAAGATGTCTCAAGGTAAGGCTAATCCTAAGCAGGCTACAGAACTTTTGAACAAAGCACTGGCTGAGCTTTGCTGATAAAGCTTTTATATATGCATTTTTAAAAACTCTAAATAATCTTTTTCACTCAATGGACGCGAATAGAAATATCCTTGAATTACATCGCAGTCTATGGATTTTAAGAAATCGCATTGTTCTTTTGTTTCTACACCTTCAAAGACAGAAATCTTTTCCAGGTTCTTGCTAAGGTTTATAAGAATATGTATAAATTCTGCTGACTTTTTGTTCATTGTTCCATCTTCGTTCATTGAAGAGAGCAGGAATACTCTGTCGAATTTCAGAACATCAACAGGAATTGATGTAAGCATATTTAAAGAAGATTCCCCGCTTCCAAAGTCGTCCATTGCAACAGAGAAGCCTTCGTCATGGAGCTTAGTTGTAATTTCGCTGAGCGTGTTGTTATCCATAAACGAGCGTTCTATTATTTCCAGCTGTACATACTTTGGCGGTACATCGTATTTGTTAAAAAGCTCCAGAAAATCATGAATAAATTTTTCGGGCTTATTATGATTGCGCGACATGTTGACCGATATAGGAACAACATCTTCTCCGTTCTTAATTTGACTTTGCAGAAGCTTGAATACTTCTTCGTAAACAAAGAAGTCCAGTTTTTTTATAAAACCATTTCGTTCAAATAAAGGAATAAATTTGTCTGGAGTCATAAAGCCCTGTTCCGGACTATTCCAGCGGACAAGAGCTTCTGCACCACAGATTTTTTCATCCTTGAGAGAAATCTTCGGCTGGTACATAACAAAAAACTCGCCTGCGTCAAGTGCCTGCTGCATGTGTGTTTCTATAAAATGCTCTTCGTTTATTTTATCAAGAAGGCGTGCATTGTAAACAGAATAGCTTGTAAGGGCATCATCTTTAATTGTGCTTTTTGCAAACGAAGCCTGACCGATTAATCCCTGAATTGTAATGTCACGTTTTTTGTTATCAGGTAAAAGGAAAGCAATTCCGAATTTAGGGAAGAAAGGAATATCTGACGAATCTGTCATCTGCTGACACACAACCATGTTAGTTTTGAATTCGTTCATAGCTTTGTGAACTGAGGTGACTTTCAAAAGTATATAGAATCTGTCTGCAAAACCTCGTCCTATGATTCCATGGAACATTGTTGCAAAATGATTAAGCACGCCTGAATAAAAAACAATCAGCTTGTCGGCCGATTCTTCGCCGTAGGTTTCGTTTATAAATTTAAAACCGCGGATATCTGCTTCGATGAGCATGAACTTAACCTTTGGATTTGCTTTTAAAAGCTTTGTTGCTTCTTCCTCAAAATGCTGGCGTGTCCAAAGGTTTGTAAGTGAATCATAAGAGGCAGAAAAGAATTGCCTTTTCTGGAAAAACTCCATGATTCGGGTTTCTATAAGCACAAGTACAATAATGATTATCATACTTGAAAGAATTGCAATAAGCTTTGTGTTTTTCTGTTCTGTATAAATTGCTTCGATTGCAGCATGTGGTACCGAAATTGCAAAGGTTCTTGAAAAGGCAGGAATCTTTTTTATAAGGATATCAACCTTTTCGCCGTTGAGGTCTACATTTGCAAGCATCGGTTCGTTGCATTCAATTATATCAAGTGAAGTAAATGGTTTGTCGGAATTATTTTCTGATGTAAAGACACTTCCTATAAGCTCTGTGTTTTTGCTGTAAATGAACTGTCCTTTCTGGTCAAGTACTATTGTATCGATGTTGTCGCCGGCTTTTATAAGGTCAAGTCTTTTTATAATAGAATCAATGTAAATGGAAGCGCCAAGCGCACCTTTTTTATTTCCATTTTCATCATATACAGCACGTTCAAAGGATGTAACATATTTTTCACTACGTTCTGCATAAAGAACAGCCGAAACTGCAAAATCAATGTTTTCGGAAAGGATAGGGTGATTTTCAAGCTTCATTGGCATTGTGTTTCCATTCGAAAAATAGCCGGTACCTTCCATATCAATATAGTACATAGCGAGAAAGTCTGGATTTTTCTTGGAATCATATCTGCACAAAAAGTTATGTATATCTTGTGAGTCTACGTGTTCTATAATTTCGGGAACATAAAATACAGCAAGGGAATCGGAATAATTTATCATCAGCTGTTCTGCTGTCTGAGAAAAGCCGTCAAGGGTAGAGTAGAGGCTGTCGTAATATTGCTTTTCTGCTTTCTGGAGGGTCTTTCTAAAACCCCTATCAGTAAGGATAATCAATATTGCTGCAAAAACTAATCCAACAAGTGAGGTCGAGATGAATTTGGCATGGCTGGGATTCAGCGAATGTTTTTTCATGTTTTAAATCCTTATTTAGCTGCCTTTTAATACAATCTACCTATTTAATACAATTTTAACACAGTTTCTGAAAAACACAAATAAAAAGAATGTGGTAAAAAGGGTTTGAATGCGGTAATTTTTTTAAGAATACTGAAAATTTTTAAAGACATAAAAATGATGAAAAAAAATAAAAAGTTAATCGTTTAACACTGCGTTTTTTGGCTTTATAAGTGAGTTTTACAAAAAAAAATGCTTGCAAATTCGAAATTTATCTGTAATAATTATTATATATAGGGGAATACCCCGACTATACTTGGTTGGAGTTGCACCCAAAATTTATTAAAGGAGTTTTTCGATGAAAAAAGCATTGAAAGTTATTCTTTTTGCAGCTGCTGTATTAATGGTTACAGGCTGTGCAAAGAAAGGTCCGGCTGCTGGTAAATCAGAGCCAACAAAAATCAATTTGTGGTCATTCACAGATGAAATTCCAGGTATGGTTGAAAAGTTCCAATCTACTCACCCAGAATTGAATTTCGAATTGAATACTACAATCATTGCAACAACAAACCAGGAATATGAGCCAGCTCTTATCCCTGCTCTTCAGAATGGCGAGGTTGATATCTATGGTGCAGAAGCTGCATTCGTTCTTAAGTATACACAGGGCGATATGGCTGACTATGCTGCTCCTTATAAGGATCTCGGCATTGATATTGATGCAGCTATCAAAAAGGCTGACATCGCTTCTTACACTGTAGAAATTGGTACAAATCCAAAAGGACAGGTTGTAGGTCTTGGATATCAGGCTACTGGTGGATGTTTCATCTATAACCGTACAGCTGCTAAGAAAGCTTTCGGTTCAGATGATCCAAAAGCTGTAGAAGCTGCTATTGGTGGTGGTTCACAGTCTTGGGACAAGTTCTACGAAGCTGCTCAGAAGTGTGCTGACGCTGGTATCGCAATCGTATCTGGTGACGGTGATATCTGGCACGCTTATGAAAACTCTTCTGACAAGGGTTGGATTGTAAACGGAAAACTTTATATCGATCCAAAACGTGAAGCATTCCTTGATGCATCTAAAGCTCTTATCGACAACAACTGGTCTAACGATACAACAGACTGGACAGAAGCTTGGTATGCTGATATGGCTGAAGTTGGTGAAAAACCATGTCTCGGATTCTTCGGACCTGCTTGGCTCATCAACTACGTAATGGCTGGAAACTCAGGTGACACATATGGTGACTGGGCTGTTTGTAACTCTCCAATCGGATTCTTCTGGGGTGGTACTTGGGTACTCGCTGGAAAGGGTGCTTTGAAGGACGAAAACAAGAAGGCTATCACAAAGGCTATCATCGAATGGATTACTCTTGATCCAACATCAAATGGTCTCCTTTATCAGTGGGCTAACGGTACATATCAGTGGGCTTACGGAAAGGGTGCTGATCCTTCTGTAAACACAAAGGATACTGTATCTTCTGGAACTGTAATGAACATCTCTGATGGTAAGTTGGACTTCCTTAAGGGACAGAACATGTTCGAATACTTCGTACCAGCAGGTGCTTATGCTAACGGTAAGAACCTTACACAGTACGACTCAGATATCAACGCTCTCTGGCGTGACCAGGTTCGTGCTTATGCACACGGACAGAAGAGCCGCGATGCAGCTATCGCTGACTTCAAGCAGGGTGTAGCTGATAAGTTCGGTATTAACTAATAATTAGTTAATCGCTTATATTTAGGGCTGTCGAAAGGCAGCCCTAATTTGTAGTTAATCAATAAAAAAAGTTTTAATTTTTTATAAAAAATAAATCTAATCTAGATTTGGGGTGTCCAACATGAAGAAAAAAGGAAAAATCAGTTATGCTAAATATGGCTATCTATTTTGTATTCCTTTTGTTATTGCGTACTTAATTTTCCATTTGTATCCAACATTATTTACTGCAATAATCGGTTTTACAGATTTGAGAGGAGCCGGAAGAACTTCTTTCAATTTCTTAAAGGGTTCTGAAATATTTGATAATTATAAAATTATCTTAACAAATAAAACCTTCCATATAGCATTGGGAAATACTGTTAAAATTTGGCTCTGTAACTTTATTCCACAGATGATTATGGCACTTTTACTTGCTGCCTGGTTTACTAACCGCCGTGTTAAGATTCCTTGCCAGGGTGCATTTAAAGTACTTTTCTATATGCCTAACATTATTACATACGCTACTGTTGCAATTTTGTTTAATCACCTTTTTGGATATCCGATGGGACCTGTAAATGATCTCCTTCAGAAATTCCATATAATTGAAAAACCTGTCTTCTTCCTTCAGAGTAAAGCAACTGCACAAAATATTATCATCTTTATTCAGACATGGATGTGGTATGGTTATACAATGATTATTATTATTTCTGGTGTACTTGGTATTGACCCGGAAATTTTTGAAGCTGCTGATATTGACGGTGCAAACGGCTGGCAGGTATTCTGGAAGATCACAATTCCTAGTATCAGAACAATCATGCTGTTTACTCTTATTACCAGTCTTATTGGTGGTTTGAATATGTTTGATATTCCTCAGCTCTTTGTTCCTAATAGTGGTCCGGATAATGCAACTATTACTACAAGTGTTCTTATTAATACACTTGCATTCCGTGGCGGCTTCCTTAAGAACCAGGCTTCTGCTCTTAGTATGATAATGTTCCTTATTATCGTTATTTCTTCTGCTATTGTATTCTTCTTAATGCGTGATAAAGATGAAGCTAAGCTTAAAAAACAGGCTAAACTTGCTGCAAAGGAAGAAAAAGCAAAGGCTCGTGAAGCAAAACTTGCAGCACAAGGGGTAGAAAATGACTAATAAAACATCTGTTTCTATATTTAAGATTATAGTTCTTATTATTTGTATAATCCTTGCTATTTTGAGTTTGTTCCCATTTGTAGTAATGCTTGTAAACTCTACACGTTCTACATATCAGATTCAGGAGCATGCTGTTTCTTTGGTTCCATCAAAATATTTGTTGAATAACTTCAAAATCCTTACAGGTAAGAGTTTTAAACCTTCTGTAGGTTTCTTGAACTCATTCCTTATTTCTGTTGGAACTTGTCTTTGTTCTTTGTACTTCTCTACATTGACTGCATACGCACTTGTTATGTATGAATGGAAGGCAAAGAATGCATTCTTCAGCTTTATTATGGGTGTTATGATGATTCCTGCTACTGTAACTATCATTGGTTTCTTCCAGATGGTTTACAAGGTTCATATGACTAACCATTTGCTTACGCTTATTTTACCGTCTATAGCGGCGCCAAGTATGGTATTCTTTATGCGGCAGTACATGAAGCCTGCAGTTTCTATTTCTCTTGTTGAATCTGCACGTATTGATGGTTCAAGAGAATTCTGGACATTCAATAGAATTGTACTTCCAATTATGAAGCCTGCTATTGCAACTCAGGCAATCTTTACATTCGTAACAAGCTGGAACGAATTGTTCAGACCTTCTGTAATTCTTACTCAGCAAAATAAGTACACACTTCCAATTATGGTTTCGCTTTTGAATGGTGATATCTATAAGAGAGAGCATGGTGCTGTTTACGTTGGACTTTCCCTTACTGCACTCCCTCTTATTATTGTATATTTCCTTCTTGCTAAATACATCGTTGCTGGTGTTGCTTTGGGTTCTGTAAAAGGTTAATGAATTATATCATTCCCGTAGTTTTTACGGGAATCCTTTTAATAAAGGGCTGTCTGATATATTTATTGGGCAGCCTTTTTTTTAGCATTTATTTTAAAATTGACATCTGTTGTCTTTTTGATAGAATAGTTTATTATGAATCCTATGATTTATTACATTTTAATTGGCGCAGTTGTATTAGTTGCTTTTTATATGTTTTTCTTTAAATCGAAAAAATCTGGAAAAAGCGAAGCAGAAAACGATACTGCAGATATTAGTGAAAATCAGGATTTTGAAAAAGATTTTTTTGCCCGTACGCAGGCCGGTGAAAAATCACAGCTTTTTATGACAGTCGCTACTGCCGGCGAAAGCACAATGATACGCAGTCTTCTTTTTGCAGATGGAATTCCTTCTCATGCAGAAGGGGAGCATATGAATAATATTTATGGTGGAATAACAGGCTCTATGGCTGCAGTTGTTGCTGTAAGGATTTATATAATATGTTCTGATTATGAGCGTGCGCTTGATATAATAAAAAAGTTTGACCTTAAAAAAGGAAATATAATTATTCAGCCGCAAGGTTGATAAGATAAATATAAAATAAGGATGGAATATGAAATACGGTTATTTTGATGATGACAATGCTGAGTATGTAATTACTCGCCCTGATACTCCAACAAGCTGGAGTAACTATCTTGGTTCTACAGTTTATGGTGCTGTAATTACAAACAATGCAGGCGGCTACGGCTTTTACAAGTCTGGTGCTCAGGGTAGATTTATGCGTCTTCGCTTTAATTCAATTCCTATGGATCAGCCTGGACGTTATTTCTATCTTCGCGATCAGGAGGATGGAGATTTCTGGTCTGCATCCTGGCAGCCTGTAGGTAAGCCACTTGATAAGTATAAGAGCGAATGCCGCCATGGTACTGCTTATACAATCATCACCAGTGAATACAAGGGTATTAAGAGCGAAACAAAATACTATGTTCCGCTTGGACAGAATTTTGAATACTGGCGTCTTAAGGTAACAAATACTTCTGACAAGGCTCGCAAAATCCGTGTTTTTTCTTACTGTGAATTTACAAACCAGTGGAACACAACTCAGGATCAGGTAAATCTTCAATACTCTTTGTTTATTGTAAAGGGTGAAAAAGTTGGCGACAACCTGTTGCGTTATTCAATTCAGGATAACCTTTATATTCAGCATCCTGAATATGAAGTTGGTGGTGCTTACATGAGTGAATGGGTTGCACTTGTTGGTACACCAATGACTGGTTTTGATACAAGCCGCGAAGCCTTTATTGGTACTTACGGCAGCTACGAGCATCCAAAGGTTGTTATGGAAGGTGCATGTACAAACTCCGAAGCCTTTGGTGATAACTCTTGTGGTACTGTTCAAGGTGATCTTGAACTTGCTCCTGGCGAAACAAAAGAGCTTATGCTCATGCTTGGTATCGGCGATGCACGTGCTGTTGGTCAGAAAATCATAAATGAGTTCGGTAACTTTAAGCGTGCTGATGAAGAGTTTGATAAGCTTGTTAAAGCATGGCATGCAAGACTCGGTTCTTACAAGGCAATTACTCCTGATGAAGATATTAATCATACTGTAAATGTATGGGGCTTGTACAACTGTCTTATTACATTTGCATGGAGCCGTGCTGCCAGCCTTGTTTACAACGGTGAACGCGATGGTCTTGGCTACCGCGATTCTGTTCAGGATATTCTTGGTGTTGCGGCTGCAATTCCTGAAGAAGCAGAAGAACGACTTGTTCGTATGATAAGCGGACAGTGTCAGAATGGTGGTGCCATTCCTGTAATTGGCAAGGATTTTAATGCGGGGCACGAACAGCCGCCAAAACCTGAACATTTCCGTTCTGATGATTGTGAATGGTTCTTTAATGCCATACCTTGTTATGTTGCCGAAAGTGGAAACTTTGATTTTTACAATAAGGTAGTTCCTTATGCCGATGGCGGTGAAGCTACTGTATATGGACATTTGCGCCGTGCTCTTGATTTTAATCTGGAACGTATGGGTGCAGACGGACTTCCTTGCGGATTGCTCGCTGACTGGAACGATTGTTTGAAGCTTGGATATCACGGTGAATCATTGTTTGTTGCCTTCCAGTTACGCCTTGGTCTTACAACTTATGCAGATATTTCTGAACGTCTTGGAAAGAAGGATGAAGCTGCATGGGCTTTGAAGGAACGTGACACACTTGATGCAAATATTCAGAAAAAGTGCTGGGATGGAAAATGGTTTATCTGGGCTGTCGGCGAAGATGGAACTGTTTACGGAACTCAGTCTATAGAAGAAGGTCAGATTTACTTTAATACTCAGGTTTGGGCTGTTATGTCTAGCGCTGCAACTTCAGAACAGGCAAAAATCTGTATGGAAAGCGTAAAGGAAAAATTGGCTACACCTTATGGTCTTATGCTTTGTGCTCCTCCATTTGTAAAAACACGCAGTGACATTATGTCTTCTGTTGTATTCCTTCCTGGTATTAAGGAAAATGCAGGTATCTTTAATCATACTCAGGGATGGGGTGTTATTGCCGAAGCAATGCTTGGAAACGGTGACCGCGCTTACGAATACTGCAAGGCTTCTATTCCGGCAGCATATAACGACAAGGCAGAAATCCGCCAGAGCGAGCCGTATGTAGTAGGTCAGACAACTTATTCTACATTCAGTAAGCGTCCTGGTAACACAAGAACTTCTTGGCTTTCTGGTGCAGGTACCTGGAGTTACTATGCAATTACTCAGTACATGCTTGGTATTAAACCACAGTACGACGGACTTTTGATTGATCCGTGTATCAAACACGACTGGGATGGCTATACTGTAGACCGCCGCTGGCGCAAGATGAACCTTCACATTGAGGTTAAGAATCCTCAGCACGTTTGCAAGGGTATTGAATACCTTGAAGTAGACGGCAAGAGAATCGACGGAGCTTATATCCCGGTTGACCAGCTGCATGATGGAAGTAAGATTGTGGCCTACATGGGAAAGAATGCGGCTGAAGTAGCTCCTGAAAGAGTGTAAAAATATCCCGTCATTGCGAGCCAATGGCGTGGCAATCCATTTATGAAAAGCAGTTTGCTTAGTGAAGTGCACCCCTAAAGTTGGACAAATAAAGTTCAATTTTAGGAGGTGCACTTTTTATAGTGGAAAAGGGGAAGGTGTGGTATAATGAAATTATGAACAAATCAATTTATTCGTTGGAAGATATTAAGAATAAGCTTTCCCCTGTTTTTCTTCTTTCCAATGTAAAGTCGGCAGTGCTTTTTGGCTCTTACGCAAAAGGCTACGCAACCGAAAACAGTGATATTGATTTGCTTGTGGATAGTAATCTTAAGGGGTTAAAATTTTTTGCACTTTTTTAAAAGATGTAAAAGAAGCTCTTGATGAAAAAGAAGTTGATTTGTTTGATGTAACTCATATTGAGTCCGGTTCCCAAATTCAAAATGAAATTAATAACACAGGTGTAAAGATTTATGAACGATCTTGAGATAGTTGAAAAAATAATTTCGTTATCCGAAAAAATTATCTCATATGTTAAAGAACTTGATTATGATAGTTTTTCAAAAAATGAAATAACCGTTGAAGCCTGTACTTTTAATCTTGGGCAGATTGGAGAACTAGCACACAGATTTACTGATGATTTTCAAAATACATATCAGAATATTCCATGGAAATCAATTTATGGAATGCGTAATAGAATTATCATGATTAGATGGTGTAAACTTGAAAGTTGTATGGGAAACAATATCTGATGATGTACCGCAGCTAATTGAAGAATTGCATAGGGTGATGTATGTTGAGATTAAAATTTTTGATTAACAATAAACTTCTTCTTGACAACAAGCCTGCTTTAGGGCACGCTCAATTAATCAATCACTCAATCAATCAATAGTTACTACTGTCTCAATCATAACGTGAAAAATAGTCTGAAATTTTTGGGGAATAAAAACACCTGATGAAGCAAAAGAAGTTGGCGACATTGTGTTTAACGATGGAAGTGCTACACCATACACGAAAGAGCTTGTCCTTACAAATAAACAGAAGTCTGCCGCAATTGCAATAATTTTTTACAAGGGAACAGGACTTAATAGTGATATATATAAGGGAGATACTGAATTTAGTGGGACTATTTGGGAACCTGGAGATACTACCACAAGCAGAACTCTTGGTGTTGGTTTAAAGTGCGGAATTGTTGATTCCACTTCTTGGGGGTGGGACGATATAAAATCAATGGACTGTTATATTGATGAATATTCTTCTTGTGGTGATAGAAATGGTAGTGATAATTTTGAACAAATTTTTGACTATTATGAAGCAAACCCTAGTATTTATTGGAATATTACATATTTTAAGAAATCTGCAGCATTTTGTTTTGTGAATAAATATAAAGATCAAAAAATTGGAACTGAACGAATAAGCCGTATAAAAAAGGGAAGTGATTATGAAAATGGCTGGTATGTACCAAGTATAGCCGAAATGTGTGTTTTATATAAATGTTTTGATAATACAGAGAATGATTTTAGCATAAATGCAGCAAGTAATCTTTGTGGAGGAGATCAGTTTTCGGGTCTTTATTGGTTACAATCTACGAATATGTACGTTCTTGTTTTTACTGATGGAAATGTTTATACAAGTACTATTTATCCAGTCAGAATACCTGTTTGTGCTATCCGTGAGTTTAACTAGCGGAATGAAGTGTATTTACACGCGGATTTCTTGTAAAATATATTTTTGCGTGTAAATTTTATACCTTTTAATAGAGTTTTACACGCGCTTTCTTTAGGATAGTTTGTTTCGCGTGTAAAAAGTATGTATGTTGCCTGAAAATTCAGCAAAAATCAGCTCTAAGAACACGCGAATTGATTTAGTTAGTGTATTTGGCGTGTAACAGATAAGATTTAATGACCTTGTTGTACACGCGATTTTCTAACCAGATGGTTTTCCGCGTGTATTTATCTTGATTGTGTGAGGGGGGACGCTCGCCACGAAAACTAACTAGTTTGTTTGATAAACATTTTGGAACTAAAGGCATGTGGGGCGTTATACATTCGCCATGCGAACTAACAAGTTTTCGTAGCAAACTCGCGGGGCAAATGGTCTATGGGGCGTTACGGGGCTTGGAACAGATTTAGTCCCCCGTTAGTTGTTACGATTAAACAATCTGAGTAAAAGTTGTACTCTAAGTTGACGGACTTGGAGAGCCGGTGGAAGGCAGTCCCCCTCTGTGAGATTAAAAAACTCGACCGTTAGTTTGTGTCAAAGCAGGCCACCGT